>JALSGY010000346.1 GCA_026982515.1 Paracoccaceae bacterium | reverse complement strand
CTGGATGAGCTGCTCGAGGATTCCCTGGAACAGCACGTCGTCGGGCAGCTGCTTGTACTGCTCGGGCAGGGAGTCGAGCATGGCGATCATGTGACCCAGGGTGATGTCGTTTCCGTTCACGGAAGCCACGATGGTGTCGGCTTCGTTCTCCTGCGATAAGCCGGGCGTGGCCACGGCAAGGGCAAGCGCCCCGGCAGCAAGGATCTTGGTAAAACGCAGCATATTTTCTTCCTCTGGAAATGCGGCCCCGGACCGCGACGTTGACACTGATTGTGCGGGCCCTTACATCGCCTTGTGGTCTTTGTGAGGCCGCCTCCCCGCCGTTCTATGGCGCGTGGGCCGGGCGGGCAAGCGCTCCTCTCACACGATCCCGTAAATTTGGTCCAGGCGGAGACGACATGCTGGGAATCGCAACACTTGCCAGAAAGGTCTTTGGAACACCCAATGACCGCAAGATCAAGGCAACCCGCCCGCTGGTCGAGAAGATCAATGCGCTCGAGCCCCGGTTCGAGAAGCTCTCCGACGAGCAGATCATCGAGAAAACCTCCGAACTGAAGGAGCGGGCGAGCAGCGGCGAAAGCCTGGACGACCTGCTGCCCGAGGCCTTCGCCAACTGCCGCGAGGCGGCGCGCCGCGCCCTGGGACTGAGGGCCTTCGACGTGCAGCTGATGGGCGGGATCTTCCTGCACCAGGGCAACATCGCCGAGATGAAGACCGGCGAGGGGAAGACGCTTGTCGCCACCTTCCCGGCCTATCTGAATGCGCTCACGGGCAAGGGGGTGCATATCGTTACCGTCAACGACTATCTCGCCAGGCGCGATGCGGAATGGATGAGCAAGGTCTACAACGCGCTGGGCATGACGGTGGGGGTCATTTATCCGCAGCAGCCTGACGAGGAAAAGAAAGAGGCCTACGCCGCCGACATCACCTATGCCACCAACAATGAGCTGGGCTTCGACTACCTGCGCGACAACATGAAGTCCGAACTCGATCAGATGGTCCAGCGGGGCCACAACTTTGCCATCGTCGACGAGGTGGACAGCATCCTGATCGATGAGGCGCGTACGCCGCTGATCATCTCGGGCCCGGCGCAGGACCGCTCGGAGCTGTATACCGCCATCGACAGGCTGATCCCCGAGCTGACCGAAGAACATTTCACGATCGACGAGAAGACCCGCAACGTCACCTATACCGACGAGGGCAACGAGTTTCTCGAGCGCCGCCTGCAGGAAATGGGCATCCTGCCCGAGGGCCAGACACTCTATGATCCCGAATCGACCACCATCGTGCACCACGTGAACCAGGGCCTGCGGGCGCACAAGCTGTTTCAGAAGGACAAGGATTACATCGTCCGCGATGGAGAGGTGGTGCTGATCGACGAGTTCACCGGCCGGATGATGCCGGGCCGACGCCTCTCGGAGGGGCTGCACCAGGCGATCGAGGCCAAGGAGGGAGTGCCGATCCAGCCCGAGAACGTCACGCTGGCCTCGGTAACCTTCCAGAACTACTTCCGCCTCTATGACAAGCTGGCCGGGATGACCGGGACCGCCGCGACCGAGGCCGAGGAATTTGCCGAGATCTACGGCCTCGGTGTGGTGGAAGTGCCTACCAACCGGCCGGTGGCCCGGATCGACGAGCACGATCAGGTCTACCGCACCGCGAAGGAAAAATACCAGGCGATCGTTCAGGAGATTCGCAAGGCCCACGAAAAGGGTCAGCCGGTTCTGGTGGGCACCACCTCGATCGAGAAATCGGAATTCCTGTCCGGCATGTTGAAGAAGGAAGGCATCCCGCACAACGTGCTCAACGCCCGCCAACACGAAAGGGAGGCCCAGATCATCGCCGAAGCGGGCAAGCTGGGCGCGGTGACGATTGCCACCAACATGGCCGGTCGGGGCACCGACATCCAGCTGGGTGGCAACGTCGAGATGAAGGTGCTGGAGGCCCTGGCCGCCGACCCGCAGGCCGACCCCGAGGAGCTGCGCAAGAGGATCGAGGCCGAACACGCCGAGGAACGGAAAAAGGTGATCGAGGCCGGCGGGCTGTTCGTGCTGGCCACCGAGAGGCACGAAAGCCGCCGCATCGACAACCAGCTGCGCGGTCGCTCCGGCCGGCAGGGTGACCCGGGGCGTT
>JALSGY010000345.1 GCA_026982515.1 Paracoccaceae bacterium | reverse complement strand
CGGCACCACCATCAGCGTCGACGGCGGCTGGACGGCGCTGTAGGGCTCTGGCCTCTGGCTGTGTCGCATCCGCACTCACCCCGGTGGCCGCAGCCCCTCCGCCCGGAGCGGAGGCGAATCCGGCCAGGGGCGACGACAGGCCCTAACGCGCGACGAGCGCCTCGGGCGGCCTGCCCGGATCTTCGGGGTTGGGATAGACGAGGCCGGCCGAGATCACCAGCTTGGCGGCGTCCTCCACCGTCATGTCCAGGATGATGAGATCGGATCGCGGCACGAACAGCAGGAATCCCGAGGTCGGGTTCGGGGTGGTCGGCAGAAAGACAGAGACCATCTGTTCGTCGCGGGGGATGCGCGCGTTCACCTCGCCCTTGGCATCGGTGGAGATGAAGGCGATCGCCCATATCCCCTTGCGCGGGTATTCCACCAGGCAGGCCTTGTCGAAAGAGGTTTCCGACTGGGCGAAGACCGTCTCGGCGATCTGCTTGAGCCCCTTGTAGATCGAACGCACCACCGGCATGCGCGCCACCAGCCCCTCGGCCCAGGCCAGGAAGGAACGCCCGATCAGCCCCTTGGCCATCCAGCCGACGACGGTGGTGAAGATCAGGAAGATGATCACCCCGACACCGCGCAGGTTGATGCCGATGTACTGGTCGGGCTGATACTGGGCCGGCACGAAGGGCAGCACCCAGCTGTCAATCCAGCCGATCACCGTCCAGATCAGGTAGATGGTCAGCCAGATCGGCACGATGGCCACCAGCCCGGTGAAGAAACTGGCGCGCAGCGTCGCGAAAATCCGGCGGCGTGGCGGCGGGCTTTCCTCTTCGAACGGATTGGTCATGTGCTGGCAATGTCTCCCTGAGGGTATGGGGGAAAGTTAGTCATTTTCCCCTCCCTCGACAATGCGTTCGGGCGAGAGGGCGGCAAGCTTTCGCGCGATCGCCGCAGCCAGGCGGGCATTGGCCAGCACCAGCGCGATATTGGCCTGCAGCGAGCGCCCCCCGGTGAGTTCGTGGATGCGCTGCAGCAGGAACGGGGTCACCTCCTTGGCGGAGATCCCCCCCGCCTCGGCCTCGGCCAAGGCCGCCTCGATGGCGGGGGTCAGCTCGGCGCGGGGAATTTCGTGTTCGCGCGGAATCGGGTTGGCCACCAGCTGGCCGCCGGGCAGGCCAAGGGCGCGGCGCATCACCAGGGCGCGGGCAATTTCGGCCGGGCTGTCCATGCGCAGCGGTGCGGCCAGCCCGCTGTCGCGCGACCAGAAGGCGGGAAAGGCATCCTGGCGGTAGGCGATCACCGGCACCCCGAGGGTTTCCAGCACTTCCAGCGTTGCGGGAAGGTCGAGAATCGCCTTCGCCCCGGCCGCCACCACGCAGACGGGGGTTTGCGCCAGCTCGTGCAGATCGGCGGAGATGTCGAAGCTTCGCTCCGCCCCCCGGTGCACCCCGCCGATGCCACCGGTGGCGAAAACCTCGATCCCGGCCAGATGGGCGGCGATCATGGTGGCCGCCACGGTGGTGGCGCCGGTGCGCCCGGCGGCCAGGGTCACCGCCAGATCGGCGCGCGAGAGCTTGGCCACCCCCCGCGCCCGCGCCAGCGCCTCCAGCTGGGCATCCGCCAGCCCGATGCACAGACGCCCCTCCAGCACCGCGATGGTGGCCGGCTCGGCGCCGGCGGCGCGCACCTCGGCCTCGACCCGGCGCGCGGTTTCGGCATTGTCGGGCCAGGGCATGCCATGGGTGATGATGGTCGATTCCAATGCCACCAGCGGCACGCCTTCGCGGCGGGCGCGTGCGGCGGCGTCGGAGAAGTGAAGAAGGCTCATGCCCGGATGTCTCCCGATACGTGGTCGGTGGCGGCGCGCAGGGCGGTGTGCAGCGCCTGAAGCGGATCCGCGCCGCGTGCCTCGGCGGCGATATGGGCGGCCATGAAGGTATCGCCCGCCCCGGTCACCCGGGTGACGGGCACCCGCGGCGGTGTCACCTCGCGGATGCCCTGCGGGCTGCCCTCGGCCGCCGGTGCGCCGCCGTTGGTGACCAGAACCCGCCGCACCCCGCGTGCCACCAGCGCCCGTGCCGCCTCCGCCGCCTGGTCGAAGTGGGTATTGCACACGATCCCCGCCTCCTGGCAATTGAGATAGAGCGTTA
>JALSGY010000344.1 GCA_026982515.1 Paracoccaceae bacterium | reverse complement strand
TGCCGAGGTCGGCGAAGGCGCCAATATCGGCGCCGGCACCATCACCTGCAACTACGACGGGGTGATGAAGCACCGCACCGAGATCGGGGCACGCGCCTTCATCGGCTCCGACACCATGCTGGTAGCGCCGGTGAAGGTGGGCGAGGATGCGATGACGGCCTCCGGCTCGGTGATCAACCGCGACGTGCCCCCCGGCGCCATGGCGATTGCCCGCGCCCGGCAGGAAAACAGGCCCGGCTTTGCCCGCAAGCTGTTCGAAAGGCTCCGGGCGGCCAGGGCGAAACGCGAAAAGGACAGCTAGGGATGTGTGGAATTGTAGGCGTCCTGTCCGATCACGAGGCGGCCCCGATCCTCGTCGAGGCGCTCAAGCGGCTTGAATATCGCGGCTATGACAGCGCCGGGATAGCCACCATCGATGCCGCCGGGCGGCTCGACTGCCGCCGCGCGGTGGGCAAGCTGGCCAATCTCTCCGATCTGCTGGTGCACCAGCCGCTGCCCGGCAAGGCCGGCATCGGTCACACCCGCTGGGCCACCCACGGGGCGCCTTCGGTGGGCAATGCGCACCCGCACCGGGCCGGGCCGGTGGCGGTCGTCCACAACGGCATCATAGAGAATTTCCGCGAACTGCGCACCGAGCTGGCCAAACGCGGCTATGACGCCGCCACCGAAACCGACACCGAAACCGTCGTGCTGCTGGCCCGAAGCTTCATCGACCAGGGTCTGAACCCCGGCGAGGCCGCCGCACGCACCATCGCCCGGCTGGAAGGCGCCTTCGCGCTGTGCTTCCTGTTCGACGGCGAGGACGATCTGCTGATCGCCGCGCGCAAGGGCTCGCCGCTGGCCATCGGCCATGGCGAGGGCGAGATGTTCGTGGGCTCTGATGCCATCGCGCTGGCCCCGCTCACCAACCGCATCACCTATCTCGAAGAGGGCGACCGCGCCGTGATCCGCCGTGACGGCGTGGAAATCTTCGATGCCGAGGGCCGCCCCGCCAACCGCGAGATCCGGCAGATCGACATCGACGCCGCCGCCGTCTCCAAGGGCGGGCACAAGCATTTCATGGCCAAGGAAATCGCCGAACAGCCCACCGTTCTGGCCGAGGTTCTGAGCCATTACCTGAATGCCGAGGGCACCGACGTGCAGCTGCCCGAGGGGCTCGATTTCTCGAAGGTCGAGCGCATCTCGATGGTTTCCTGCGGCACCGCCTATTACGCCTGCCTCACCGCGCGCTACTGGTTCGAGCAGGTGGCGCGGATTCCCGTCGATGTGGATGTGGCCAGCGAATTCCGCTATCGTGAACCGCCGGTGCCCGCGGGCACGCTGGCGATGTTCATCAGCCAGTCGGGCGAAACCGCCGATACGCTGGCGGCGCTGCGTTACATGAAGGGCAGGGCCGAACAGGTGGTTTCGCTGGTCAACGTGCCCGAAAGCTCGATTGCGCGTGAAAGCGATATCGCACTGCCGACGCTGGCGGGGCGCGAAATCTCGGTCGCCTCGACCAAGGCCTTCACCTGCCAGCTGACGGTGCTGGCGGCGCTGGCGCTGAAGGCGGCCCATCAGCGCGGCGTGATGAACGCCGGCGAACTGCGGACGCGACTGGCCGAGTTGCGCACCCTGCCCGGGCTGGTCAATGGCGCGCTGTCCCTGCGCGACAGGGTGGAGGCCATCGCCCACGATGTCGCCCAGGCCGGGGACGTGCTGTTTCTCGGCCGCGGCCAGATGTTCCCGCTGGCCCTGGAGGGCGCCCTGAAACTCAAGGAGATCAGCTATATCCACGCCGAGGGCTACCCTTCGGGGGAGCTCAAGCACGGGCCCATCGCACTGGTCGAGGACAGCGTGCCGGTGATCGTCATGGCCCCGCGGGACGCGCTTTTCGAAAAGACGGTTTCCAACATGCAGGAGGTGATGGCGCGCAAGGGCAAGGTGCTGCTGATCACCGATCCGGCCGGGGCGCGCAAGGCGGGCACGGGCACCTGGGCGATGCTCACCCTGCCCGAGGTTCCGGCGATGTTCGCCCCCATCCTCTACGCGGTTCCGGCCCAGCTGCTGGCCTATCACACGGCGGTGGCCAAGGGCACCGACGTGGACCAGCCCCGCAACCTCGCGAAATCGGTTACGGTGGAGTAGCCCGTGGCCAGACG
>JALSGY010000343.1 GCA_026982515.1 Paracoccaceae bacterium | reverse complement strand
GATGCTTTTCAGATCGGGGGCGGCGATCACGTCTTCCTTGCGGACGTTGCAGAACAGCGCGATCTTGGAACGCTCCTTTTCCGGGATCGGCTTGTCGGAGCGGCACACCAGCACGTCCGGGGCCAGACCGATGGAGCGCAGCTCCTTCACCGAGTGCTGGGTGGGCTTCGTCTTGAGTTCGCCCGCGGCGGCGATCCAGGGCAGAAGCGTGAGGTGCATGAACACGCATTGCCCGCGCGGGCGCTCCTGGGCGAACTGGCGGATCGCCTCGAAGAAGGGCAGGCCCTCGATGTCGCCCACGGTGCCGCCGATCTCGCACAGCATGAAATCCACTTCCGATTCGCCGATCGCGATCCAGTCCTTGATCTCGTCGGTGACGTGGGGGATCACCTGGATGGTCTTGCCCAGGTAGTCGCCGCGGCGTTCCTTCTCCAGCACATTGGAATAGATCCGCCCCGAGGACACGCTGTCGGTCCTGCGGGCGGCCACGCCGGTGAAGCGTTCGTAATGGCCCAGGTCGAGGTCCGTCTCGGCGCCGTCGTCGGTGACGAAGACCTCGCCGTGTTCGAAAGGCGACATGGTGCCCGGATCGACGTTGAGGTAGGGGTCGAGCTTGCGCAGCCGGACCGAGAAGCCGCGCGCCTGCAGAAGCGCCCCCAGCGCTGCCGAGGCCAGCCCCTTGCCAAGCGAGGAAACCACGCCGCCGGTGATGAAAACGAAGCGCGCCATGTCGTGAAATCCCCCGTGAGCAGTGCCGATTTCAGTGCGAATTGCGGCCCGGAAATCCGCCATTACACGGGATTTAACGTCTAACAGATTCGGCTGTCCCGCGCAACCGGACCGCTACATGATGCGGAAGAACCTGCGAAAAAGACAACAGATTGTGGTGCTTGTCAGTCCGCCCGCGGCGGCACCAGTGGCACCACGGGGCCGCCGTCCGGCGCGCTTTCCACCGGCGGCGTCAACTCGGACGGGACGGGCACCGGCGGGGTGTTTTCCGGCATCGGCACTTCGGTGCCGAGCCGGTCGATGACCGAGCCGGTGGCGGATTGTTCCGCCGCGAGGATGGTAAGCATGATCGAGGTGCCGATGAAGGCGATGGCCAGGGCCCAGGTCATCTTGCCCAGGGCGGTGGCCGCGCCGCGGGCCGACATCACGCCGCCGCCGCCGCCGATCCCCAGGCCTCCGCCCTCGGAGCGCTGCAGCAGCACCACCCCGATGAGGAAAAGTGCGAGGATCAGGTGAATGACGAGGACGACGTTTTGCATCTTGGGCCCATCTGGTGCGAACGTGGGGTATCTAGAACTTCGGCCGCGCACAGGCAACCCCTGAATGAGGCAATGGCCGGCCGCCGTGGGGCGGGGGCAAGCGCCTGCGGGCGCGCTGCGGCGAATTTGCGGTTCCTAAGCGGACCGCGGACCGCTATAGCGGGCCGCGGGTTTCCAGGCACAGAGGATGCACATGGCCAACGTGGTAGTCGTGGGCGCCCAGTGGGGCGACGAAGGCAAGGGCAAGATCGTGGACTGGCTGTCGGAGCGGGCCGATGTGATCGCCCGTTTCCAGGGCGGCCACAACGCCGGCCATACGCTGGTGATCGACGGCGAGGTGTTCAAGCTGCACGCGCTGCCCTCGGGGGTGGTGCGCGGCGGCAAGCTGAGCGTGATCGGCAATGGCGTGGTGCTGGATCCGTGGCACCTGGTGGACGAGATCGAGACGATCCGTGCCCAGGGGGTGGAGATCACCCCCGAAACCCTGATGATCGCCGAAAACACGCCGCTGATCCTGCCGTTTCACGGCGAGCTGGACCGGGCGCGCGAGGCCCAGGCCTCGGTGGGCAAGATCGGGACCACCGGCCGCGGCATCGGCCCGTGCTATGAGGACAAGGTGGGCCGGCGGGTGATCCGGGTGGCCGATCTGGGCGACGAGGCGACGCTGGAACTCAGGGTGGACCGGGCGCTGGTCCATCACAACGCGCTGCGCGCCGGGCTGGGGCTTGGGCCGATCGACCGCGCGGCGCTGCTTGCCGGCCTGCGGGAGATCGCCCCGAAGATCCTGAAATACGCCGCCCCCGTGTGGAAGGTGCTCAATGAGCAGCGCCGGGCCGGCAGGCGCATCCTGTTCGAGGGGGCGCAGGGGGCGCTGCTGGA
>JALSGY010000342.1 GCA_026982515.1 Paracoccaceae bacterium | reverse complement strand
CCCGCAAGGGCTTTCTGGCCGAGTGGCGCAAGGGCCGGCAGGTGGCCTCCGCCGACCTGCGCCCGATCGCCGCCCTTTCGGGGGCGCACAACCACCAGAATGCCTGCGCCGCCTGGGCCGCGGCCCGCGCCCTGGGGCTGGCCCCGCGGCTGATCGAGCGCGCCCTGGGCAGCTTCGCCGGCCTGCCGCATCGCAGCCAGGTGGTGCGGGTGCTGGGCGGGGTGACCTTCGTCAACGATTCCAAGGCCACCAACACGGACAGCGCCGCCCATGCGCTGCAGGCATTCCCGCGCATCCGCTGGATTGCCGGCGGGCAGGGCAAGGAGGGCGGCATCGGGCCGCTGCTGCCGCACCTGGGGGCGGTGGCCAAGGCCTATCTGATCGGGGCTTCGGCCGAGGAATTCGCCGCCGCCCTGGGCGAGGTGCCGCACGAGATCTGCGCCACCATGGAATGCGCCGTGGCCCGCGCCGCCGCCGAGGCCGAGCCCGGCGATACGGTGCTGCTGGCCCCGGCCGCCGCCAGTTTCGACCAGTACGCCGATTTCGAGGCGCGCGGCGAGGATTTCATGGCCCAGGTGCGCAAGCTGAGCCCGGAGTGAACCCGAGGGCCTGTCCGTTTCCGGTGCCGGGCATGGCGCCGGTGCCCTGTCTTGGGGCTGGTGCGGGGGCGGAGATTCGTCTACACTTGTGATCAGACCCGGAAAACGGGCGTGATCGAGGCAGTCTGGGCGGTTCGACATGACGGAAATGGTCTATGGTGCGCTCCCGCAACGGGACGGCGAGCCGATTCTTCCCCGCTGGTGGCGGACGGTGGACAAGACCACCATGATCAGCGTGTTCATCCTGTTCGGGATCGGTCTGCTTCTGGGGCTTGCGGCCTCGCCGCCCCTGGCCGAGCGCAACGATCTCGATCCCTTCTTCTACGTCCGGCGGCAGGCGCTGTTCGGCTCGCTGGCGCTGGCGGCGATGGTCCTGACCTCCATGATGTCGCCGCGCCTGGTGCGCCGGCTGGGGGTGATCGGCTTTCTGGTGGCGCTGGTGGCAATGGCGCTGCTGCCCTTCTTCGGCACCGATTTCGGCAAGGGTGCGGTGCGCTGGTATTCGCTGGGGTTCGGCTCGTTCCAGCCCTCGGAGTTTCTCAAGCCGGGCTTCATCATCGTCGCCGCCTGGCTTCTGGCCGCCAGTCAGGAGATCAACGCCCCGCCCGGGCGCGGCTATTCGCTGGCCATCACCATGGTGGTGGTGGGGCTCCTGGCGATCCAGCCCGATTTCGGCCAGGCGGTGCTGATCCTGTTCGCCTGGGGGGTGATGTATTTCGTCTCCGGGGCGCCGGTCACGGTGCTCATGGGGCTGGTGGGCGGCACGCTGGGGCTGGGCGCCATCGCCTACAAGACCTCCGAGCATTTCGCCAAGCGCATCGACGGCTACCTCTCGGGAGAGATCGATCCGCGCACCCAGCTGGGCTATGCCACCAACGCCATCCAGGAGGGCGGGTTCTTCGGGGTCGGCGTGGGCGAGGGGCAGGTGAAATGGTCGCTGCCCGATGCCCATACCGATTTCATCATCGCCGTGGCGGCCGAGGAATACGGCCTGATCCTGGTGCTTTTCATCATCGCGCTGTTCGTGATCATCACCGTGCGCTCGCTGATGCGGCTGATGCGCGAGCGTGATCCGTTCATCCGTCTGGCCGGCACCGGGCTGGCCTGCATCTTCGCCATCCAGGCGCTGATCAACACCGGGGTGGCGGTGCGGCTCCTGCCGGCCAAGGGCATGACGCTGCCCTTCGTCAGCTATGGCGGTTCGTCGCTGATCGCCGGCGGCATCACCGTGGGCATGCTGCTGGCCTTCACCCGCACCCGCCCCCAGGGCGAGATCGGCGACATCCTGCTGCGCCGGAGGGCCTAGACATGACGCGCCCGCCCCTGCTTGTCATCGCCGCGGGCGGAACGGGCGGGCACATGTTTCCCGCCCAGGCGCTGGCCGAGGCGATGCTGCGCAAGGGCTGGCGGGTGAAGCTTTCCACCGATGCGCGCGGGGCGCGCTACACCGGCGGCTTTCCCCATGTGGTGGAGATCGAGAAGGTGGCCTCGGCCAGCTTCGCGCGCGGCGGGCCGGCGGCGAAGCTGGCCGTGCCGTTCCGCATCATCGGCGGCATCGCCGC
>JALSGY010000341.1 GCA_026982515.1 Paracoccaceae bacterium | reverse complement strand
TGGCCACGCCGCAGTGCGGTTCGCGGTCTTCGATCGAGAACACGCCACAGGGCAGGTTGTTGAGCGGGAAATCCGTATCTGCCGTGTTGGCGCTTTCCACCCAGGATTTCAGCAGTTGATTCATGTGATCCTCATGCGGCGTCGGGTTGGGCCTCGGGGTGGGCGCGGGCGAAGGCCTCCAGCGCGAGGCAGTTTCGTTCGATCCCGGTCAATCGGGCGAAAGGGGCCAGATCGAGGCTCCACCGGCGGGCGTTGTAAAGCTGCGCCACCAGGCAGATATCGGCAAGCCCCGGCTGTTCTCCGAAGGAAAAGGGCGTATCGTATCGGATCATCGCCTGGAAAGCGCTCAGCCCTTCGTTCATCCAGTGGTTCATCCAGCCCACGGTATCTTCCTGGCTGTGCCCCATCTCCTTGAGCCGCTGCACCACGCGCAGGTTGTTGACGGGGTGGATATCCAACGCCACCACATGGGCCGCGGCCATCACCCGGGCGCGGGCGGGATGGCGGGCGGGAAGAAGGGCCGGCTCGGGGCGAATTCCCTCGAGATAGTCAATGATTGCGAGGCTCTGCGTCAGGGCGGTGCCGTCCTCCAGCTCCAGCACCGGCACGCCCCGGGCGGGATTCAGCGCGGAGAACTCCGGGCTGTACTGTTCGCCGGTTGCCAGGTTCACGGGGACCGTCCGGAAAGCCACGCCCTTGAGGTTGAGTGCGATGCGGACCCGGTAGGAGGTGGTCGATCTCCAGTAGGAATAGAGCCTCATCCTGCCCCCGACGCGGTATCGGTGGGCATCTCCCGGGCAGTGGTTTCGGCCGTGCCGGGCAGGGCATGCGGTGGCTCGGTCCTGTTCATCACGTTCTTCCGCACTTCATGCCCGCCCGATCGTGTTGCCAGGCGGGGTTCGCTGCCCAATATCGTTGCAACTGCAACGAAGTCAAGTGTGAAATGTCGCAGCCATGGTTGCCGGCGGCCCTTGCCGCGCCGGGGATGTGGGGGCATCCTGCGGCTGACCACCACGGAGCGATCCATTGACCGACTTCCACCTTGACGATTTCATGCCCTATCAGCTGGCGGTGCTGTCATCGCAGATAAGCCGGGAGTTCGCCGAGCTGTATACCGACCGCTTCGGTCTCAGCGTGCCCGAGTGGCGGCTGGTGGCCCATCTCAGCCAGACCCGCGAACCGGTGAGCGTGCGCGAGATATTCGAGCGGGTGGACATGGACAAGTCCAAGGTCAGCCGCGCTGCCAGCCGGCTGGAACAGCGCGGATACGTGATCAAGAGCGTCAACCCCTCCGACCGGCGGCTGGTGGAGCTGCGGCTCAGCGAAAACGGCCGTGCCATGGTGGAAGAACTGGCCCCGCTGGCGCGCCGCTACGATCAGCGCTGCCTTGAGGCGCTGGGCGAGGCGGAACCGGCCTTTCGCGAGGCGGTGCGACTGCTTCTGGAAAGCCGCAGGGCATCGGGCGATACGTAACGTCAGGGTTGAAGCGCCGGCCTGGAGCGGCCTAGCTGGAGCCATCAGCCAGGGGGAGCACAGATGAGCGATATCGTGATACTTTCAGCGGTCCGCACCGCGATCGGGACTTTCGGCGGATCGCTGGCCGGGGTCGCGCCTTCGGAGCTGGGCGCCACTGCCGCGAGGGCGGCGATCGAACGGGCCGGGGTGGAGCCCGGGATGGTGGGCCACGTGTTCTTCGGCCACGTGATCAACACCGAACCCAAAGACATGTATCTCAGCCGCATGGCCGCCATGGGGGCGGGCATTCCCGAAACCACGCCGGCCATGAACGTCAACCGCCTGTGCGGGTCGGGCGCTCAGGCGGTGGTTTCCGCCGTGCAGGCCCTGATGCTGGGCGACAGCGACTTCGCGCTTGCCGGCGGGGCCGAAAACATGAGCCGCTCGCCCTACATCCTGCCCGCCGCCCGCTGGGGGCAGAAGATGGGTGACGTGGAGGCCATGGACATGATGCTGGGCGCGCTCAACTGTCCTTTCGGGACCGGTCACATGGGAGTGACGGCAGAGAACGTGGCCGCCGAATACGGCATCAGCCGGCAGGAACAGGATGCCTTTGCGCTGCAAAGCCAGGAGCGTGCCGCCCGCGCCATCGCCGAGGGCCGTTTTGCCGATCAGATCGTGCCGGTGGAGGTCAGGAAGCGCCGCG
>JALSGY010000340.1 GCA_026982515.1 Paracoccaceae bacterium | reverse complement strand
CGCTGCTCAACCCGGCGCGCGAGAAGCTGCGCCTGGTGGTGACGAAGAACGCGCTCGACCGGCTGGGCGAGGCGGTAGCGGCTTCGGGGCTGGAGCCGGAGGTGGTGGATGCGCGGCGCTTTTCGGTGCCTATCGATCCGGCCTCGGTGCACCAGGGGGCCGCGCTCGAGGTGAAGCCGCTGAACTGGGGTTCGCTGGAAGAGCGCTGCGCTGGCGGCGAGGGCCGCGCCCCGGTGGTGGTGCTGCTCGACCGGGTGAGCGACCCGCACAACGTGGGCGCCATCCTGCGCTCGGCCGAGGTGTTCGGGGCGCGCGCGGTGATCGCGCCGGCCCGCCACTCGGCCCCCGAGACCGGGGCGCTGGCCAAGACCGCCTCTGGCGCGCTGGAGCGCCAGCCCTATCTGCGGGTCGGGAACCTGGCCGAGGCCATGGGCCGGCTGCGCGAGATGGGCTATGTGCTGCTGGGCCTTGACGGCGAGGCCGCAGCAACCCTGGAGGAAGGGCTGGCCGGTGCCGCCGGGCGGCCGGTGGGCCTGGTGCTGGGGGCCGAGGGGCCGGGGCTGCGCCGCAAGACCCGCGAGACATGCGATGCGCTGGTGCGCATCCCGGCGGTCTCGGGTTTCGGCTCGCTCAATGTTTCCAATGCGGCGGCGGTTTCGCTCTATGCGGCCGCGCGCGGGCGGGGCGCGCACGACCCATCACAGTTGCGCTAGGGGGGCTATGCCGGCCGGTCGGGCGGTGGCATCGTGAGAGGGCCGTTGCCAAGTGAGGATTTCCAATGACCGACCGCCGCCGTTTCCTGCAGATCTCCCTTGCCTCCCTTGCCCTTTCCCTGCCCCCGGTCGCCGCCCGGGCCGGCCAGGGCGAGGTGTTCGCAACCGACGGCATCGCCATCAACGGCTACGATCCGGTCGCCTATTTCACCGAAGACGGGCCGGTGAGGGGGCGCGAGGAATTCTCGCTGCGCTGGTCGGGGGCGGTGTGGCGCTTTGCCTCCGAGGAAAACCGCTATGCCTTCGAGATGAACCCCGATGCCTACGCCCCGCAATACGGAGGATTCTGCGCCTATGCGGTGGCGAAGGGATCGATCGCGCCGACCGTGCCCGAGGCCTGGACGATCCACGAGGGCAGGCTCTACCTGAACTTTTCGAAGGCGGTGCGTCGCACATGGCGCAAGGACATCCCCCGCTACGTTGCCGCCGCCGACGCCAACTGGCCGGGCGTCCTGCAGCACTGACCCTGCGGCGTTCACAACTTGCTTACAACCTCTTCCGTGCGGGGAAGGGACCCCTAGATATATGTAGAGGCACGGGTACGGAACACTCGTACCTCACTTCACTGTCCCTCGTTCCGTGACTGGCGCCCGGCCCCCTTGCCGGGCGCTTTTTTCTTTTCTGCCGGGGTGCTATGGAACAGGCATGAACTATTCCGACGATTTTCTTCGCGAGGTGCTGAAACGCACCAGAGTGATTGCCGCCGTGGGGGTTTCGATGAACTCGACCCGCCCCAGCCATTTCGTGGCGCGCTATCTCGGGCTCAGGGGGTTCAGGGTGATTCCCGTCAACCCGGGCCATGCCGGCAAGAAACTGCTCGGCCAGACGGTCTACCCCGATCTGGCCGCGATTCCGAAGGAGGCGAAGGTGGACATGGTGGACATCTTCCGCCGCTCGGAAGCGGTGGTGCCGATCGTGAAGGAGGCGCTGGCCGAATTGCCCCAGTTGCAGACGGTGTGGATGCAGATCGGGGTGGAAAACGAGGAAGCCGCGGCCATGGCCGAGGCCGCCGGCAAGACGGTAATCATGAACCGCTGCCCGAAGATCGAGTATCAGCGCCTGTTCGGCGAGCTGCGCATGGGCGGGTTCAACACCGGGATCATCTCCTCGAAACTGCCGTAGCCGGGGGCGTTGCCCCCGCCGCCGCCCGTGCGGCGGCTCCCCCGGAGTATTGCCGGACAGAAGAAGCGATCAGGGCTTGCGCGCGGCCTTCTCGGCAAGGCCGGAGGTGCCTTCGCGGCGCTCCAGTTCGGCCAGCACCTCGGCCAGGCTCACCCCGCGCGCGGTGAGCATCACCAGCAGGTGGTAGAGCACGTCCGCGGCTTCGCGGGCCAGGGCGGCCCGGTCGTCGCGCACCGCCTCGATGATCGCCTCGATTGCCTCCTCGCCGAATTTTTC
>JALSGY010000339.1 GCA_026982515.1 Paracoccaceae bacterium | reverse complement strand
CCTTCGCGTCGCGCTCGGCGGCCTGCATGCTCTCTTCATAGGTCACCCCGGCCCGGACAACCTGCGCCCCTTTCGACCGCAGCCGGAGGGCAAAGGCCTCGGGCACGGTTTCGGCCAGATAGATGATCGCGCGGGCTCCGAAAATGCGTGCGCCCGCGGCTACCGAAAGCCCGTGATTGCCGGCGCTGGCGGTCACGAAAATCCGGTCCGGGAGGGCATTTGTCCAGTCGTCGCCCCTGACAACCGAGGCCGCCTCGAGCGCGATCGCATATGCCGCCCCGAGCGCCTTGAAGCTGCCAAGCCCCATGCGGCGGCTTTCGTCCTTGACATGCAGCCGGGAGATGCCCGTGCGCCGGGCCAGGCCGGGCAGGTCAAGAAGCGGGGTCGGGGCATGGGCGGGGCAGTGCGCCAGCAGCCTTGCCACCTCATCGGCCGAAGCGGCAGGATACGGGCCAGGTCCGGCAAGCTCCTTGCCCCGATGGGGATTTGCTATCGAAACCGGCATTTTCCTTCCTTTCGCTTCCGGGCTTCAGGGCGCATCAGGGCCTGATGATCTCCACCGCCTCCAGGGTCTGCAGTTTGCCCTCCAGGGGGATGGTGCGGCGCAGCCAGTAGCCCAGCTCGGGGCTGAACCACCAGTTGACCTCGCTGGGGCGGCTGCGTTCGCGCCCGCCGATGCGCAGGGTGGCGTTTTCACGATAGCGCAGCCGCCAGGTGTCCACATCCCCCACCGGCAGAAGGAGGCGTTCGCCCCCCAGAACCTCCATGCGCCAGGTGAAATCGCCCACCTCGAGCGCCTCGCCCGGCGTCCGGCAGCCGATCAGGCGCGCCGGCAGGACCAGCGGGTCGGGGCAATCCAGAAAAAGCCGTCCGGTACCCTCGACCACGCGTCCTGCTTCCAGCGGCCACAACTCGGTGATGTCGCCGGTTTCGTATTCGATGCGGATCGGCGGGCCCTTGGTGCCGGGGCGGCGCGACAGGGGCAGCAACCCGCGCAGGGATTCGCTGCGCGCGCGCCGCGGGATCGGTATACCCGAGCCCCGCCTGTCCCTCTTCTCTAGGCGCATCGTCACCATTGTGCGCGGGCCCGTGGTGGCGCCGATCTCGTGGCGCAGGAAGGCCAGCCCCTCGGGCCGGGCGCGCGGCGTGGGGCGGAGCCAGTTCAGCAGATCGCCGATGACCTCCTCCTCGCTGGCAACTTCGGCGGGCATCAGCACATGCACGTAGCGGATCACCAGCCCCGGCCGGGGCGGGCGGTAGAGCGCATCTTCCCCGGAAAACAGCGGCTCAAGCGGCGGATCCTCCTCGCCGATCGCCGCTTTCGCCTTCTGCGAATAGGGATCGAAGACCAGCGACAGCCGCCAGGCGCGTCTTGCCCCCTGCCGGTCACCCTCGCCCTGGCGCGCCTGTGCCAGAAGGCGCAGCAGCCCGGCATCGAAGGGGAAGGATTCGCTAGCCGCCTCGAAATCGACGCGCGCGAGGGCGAAGCGTTCGGCCGCCAGATGCACCTGCCCGCGCAGCCTCAGCGCATAGCCATAATCTGGCCGCAGCGCCACCGCCCGATCAAGCGCTGCCAGCGCCTCCTCGCCACGATCCAGACGGTAGAGCGCCAGCCCCTGCATGTAGGGATACCAGGAGTCTTCCGGGTCGGTCTCCTCCAGCGCCCGGGCCGCCTCGATCACCTCCTCGAAGCGCCTCAGCCGGTAAAGGAGCGTCACCCGTTTTTCACGGGCGCGGATGTTGCCGGGTTCGGCGGCGATGATCTGCTCGAAAAGCGCCAGCGCGGCCTCGTTCTCGCCCTCTTCCATCAGCTGTTCGGCGCGCGCGAAACTCCCCGCCTGTGCGGTGTCGGAACCCGCCTGCACCGGGCCGGCCAGCGCCAGCGCCACGGCCAGCGTGGCAAGAAGCCGTGCAAGAAGGCGGGCAGGGGATACATGGGCCGCAGACGGGATGTGACATCTGGCAGTCATCGGGAAAGAACCTCCATCAGGGCACGTTCGCGCGAGCGCGCGGGGCAGGCCCGGCGTGTGGCGTCAAGGAAGGCGGCAACCTCCCCGTCGTCGTCCGCGCCAGCTTGCCAGGCGCCGGCGTAGGCGGCAAGCAGGCAATCCTTTGGCGGGGTGGCGCCGGGGCTCAGCAGGCTCTCGATCCGCGCCGCATCGGGCGGGGGGGGGCGCCT
>JALSGY010000338.1 GCA_026982515.1 Paracoccaceae bacterium | reverse complement strand
GCTGGTGAAGGCATTGTCCGAGCCGCCGTTACGGGCCACGGTTTCCGAAAGCTCGCCGGCCGCCATGTCGTCGGTGCCCTTGAACATCAGATGCTCCAGGAAATGCGCGATCCCCGACTTGCCGGGGGGTTCGTCGGCAGCACCCACCTTGTACCAGACCATGTGCACCACCACCGGGGCGCGCTTGTCGACCAGCACCACCACCTGCATGCCGTTGTCGAGGGTGAAGGTGGTGGCATCGGCACCGCGTGCCGGGGCGGCGAGGACAAGGGCGGTGATGAACGCAATCAGAAGACGGGGCATGGGGGCTCCTTGCATCGGGTTGCGGGCATGGTGACGCCGCCAGTCTGCAGCATCAAGCTCAAGTGGGTGAAGTCACGAAAAGGTCAGCCGCCGCCGGGAGGCGCGCTGGGGGTCCTGACCCCGGCCGCACGCAGGCGCGCCAGCTCCGCGAACGGGTCGAGCGCCCAGCGCCGGTAGATCGCGAAGTAACGGTTTCCGCCGAACCAGCGTGCGAACAGGCCGCGCCCGAAGCCT
Organism: Paracoccaceae bacterium; assembly: GCA_026982515.1. Taxonomy (GTDB): domain Bacteria; phylum Pseudomonadota; class Alphaproteobacteria; order Rhodobacterales; family Rhodobacteraceae; genus S012-89. The sequence continues at coordinate 1,644 of JALSGY010000338.1, read as the reverse complement.
CGGCGCAGGGCGGCGTCCTCGCGGGCCAGGGTCTCGCGCAGATCCGCCGGCACCCCGTAGCGCGAGGCATGGGCCAGAAGCGCGCGATCCGCGGCCGGTATGCCGGAGCGCGCCAGCAGAGAGGGCCGGCCACCCAGCGCCGCCACCGCCTCGGCATCGGGGTTGCGGTCGGCAAGATTGGTGCCGCCGGGGGTGGGCTCGGGCAGGGCGGAGTAATCTTCGGGCGCCTCAAGCGGCTTGCCGGGAAGAATGCTGAATTCGTCCGGCCCGTCCGTTCCCACCGGCTGCGGCTGTGTGCCGACACAGGCGCCGAGCAGGAAGAGAACCGGAAAGATCAGAATAAATCTGGCCCGCATCTCGTTACCCCCCCACGTCATGATGATTTTGTAACTGATGTTTCCGCCCCCGTCACGCGGGCTTTTTCTCGTTGGCGAACAGGATCAGCCCGAAGGCGCCGGCGAATACCCCGATGTCGGCAACGTTGAAGGCATAAGGGTTGTCGATGCCGCAGCAGGACATGTTGAGAAAGTCCGCCACCGCCCCGTAGGTGATGCGGTCGATCACGTTTCCGGCCGCTCCCCCGATCAGGAAACCGGCCGAAACCTGCGCCGCCGCCCCGAACCGGCCGCGGCCGATCCACAGCGCCACCCAGGCGGAAATTGCCACCGCCACCGCGATCAGGATCCAGCGCGTGGCCTCCCCCTCGCCCGCGAACAGGCCGAAATTGATCCCCCGGTTCCAGGCCATGCGAAAGTTGATGTAGGGCGGCAGGATCTCGATCTCGCCGCGCAGCGGCAGGTTCATGATCTGCATCACCACCAGCTTGCTCAGCTGGTCCGCCACGAAGACCGACGCGGCGGTCAGGATCATCCAGGTGTTTTTCATGGGCCCTTAGTGCCGGAAATGGCGCATGCCCGTAAAGACCATCGCCAGCCCCGCCTCGTCGGCCGCGGCGATCACCTCTTCGTCGCGCATCGAGCCGCCGGGCTGGATGACGGCCGTGGCCCCGGCGGCGGCGGCCTCCAGAAGCCCGTCGGGGAAGGGGAAGAACGCATCCGACGCCACCGCCGAACCCACGGTCAGCGGCTGCGCCAGCCCCAGCGATTCGGCCATGCGCTCGGCCTTCTTCGCGGCGATCAGGGCCGAATCGACGCGGCTCATCTGCCCCGCTCCCACACCCACGGTGGCGCCATCCTTCACATAGACGATGGCGTTGGATTTCACATGCTTGGCCACCTTCCAGGCAAACAGCATGTCGGCCAGCTCCGCCTCGGACGGCACCTTCTTCGTGACCACCTTCAGATCGGACAGGCCGATGTGGCCGTTGTCCCTGTCCTGCACCAGAAGCCCGCCCGAGACCTGCCGCACCGTCAGCGCTGCCGCGCGCGGATCCGGAAGGCCCTCGGTGAGCAGCAGGCGCAGGTTCTTCTTCGCGGCGAAGATCTCGCGGGCCTCCTCGTCGGCCCCCGGCGCGATCACCACCTCGGTGAAGATCTTCACGATCTCCCCGGCGGTCTCGCCATTCAGCGGGGCGTTCAGCGCGACGATGCCGCCGAAGGCCGAGGTGCGATCACAGTCGAAGGCGCGGCGGTAGGCCTCGGCCAGCGTCGTGGCCCGGGCCACGCCGCAGGGGTTGGCGTGCTT
>JALSGY010000337.1 GCA_026982515.1 Paracoccaceae bacterium | reverse complement strand
AGACATTGCTCAACAGATGGGTGACGGCAAGGCCGACAACCAGCAGCACCATGGCGCGTCCGGCGATCGTGTCAGGCAGCAGGTTTTTCATCTTGCCTTACCGTCGCCGTGAACATGTAACCGCCGCCCCGGACCGTCCGGATCAGGGTGGGCTGCTTGGGATTTTCCTCTATCTTGTGGCGCAGGCGGCTGACCTGCATGTCGATCTTGCGGTCGAACGGCATCTCCACCTTGCCGCGCGCAAGATCCAGCAGCTGGTCGCGCGACAGGACCCTCTGGGGGTGCTCGACGAAGGCCAGCAGCAGGTCGAACTCGGCCGAGGAGAGATCGACAAGCGTGCCGTCAGACGAGGTCAGCCGGCGCAGCCCCACGTCGAGACGCCAGTTGTCGAACAGCAGAACGCGCCGCCCCCCGGCCGTCTTCGAACTGGGCGGCAGCATGTGCGTACGGCGCAGCACCGCCTTGATCCGGGCCAGAAGCTCATGGGGGTTGAAAGGCTTGGCGATGTAGTCATCCGCCCCGCCGGAGAAGCCCTTGATGCGATCGTGCTCCTCGCCCATCACCGTCAGCATCACCACCGGCACCTGGGATGTCCGGCGCAGCTCGCGGCAGATCGTCAGCCCGTCGCGATTGGGCAGCATCAGGTCGAGTATGACCAGATCGATCTTCCAGTCGGCCATCATCCGCTGCATCTCATCCCCGTCCGCTGCCGTCGAGACACGGAATCCCTGTCGCCCAAGAAAACGTTTCAGCAGGACGCGAATTTCCCGATCGTCATCGACGACCAGAAGATGCGCTTCCGGCATGTCTGTTCCCGCGTTCATATTTGAGAAATACCAATTCAGCCTTCGGGGTGGGGCGAAAATTTGTAACGGAATGTAACGCACGGGCGTTCCCCTGCCCCGCACATTCGGCGCGAAAAATATTTTCTTATATTTTTCAGATTGTTGGATTTATATCTTTGGTTTATTCCATTCAGGTTTAGTCAAGAAGATTGACCTTCCGATCACGGGAAAGCACAGCTGTTCCACCCCTCGCGCCACTTGCGCCAGCCGCTGCGAAAAGAGAATCTCTGCCGGTTTCGCGCAACGCGGACAGGCCGGAAACCGCTCCTGAAAGAAGGGCCGGAAAAGACTGCCGCGGGGGGCTGTTTCCCCGCGCCCTGCGGGCTCCGAACCTACCGCCCCTCGCCCCGGTGAAAGCTCAGGACCGCCTCGAGGATGCGTTCGCGCACTTCGGCCGGCTGAGCCTCGACGGCGCGGGCCAGGGCGCGCAGCTCGGCGCGCAGCCCGTGCAGCTGGTCGATCAGCGACATGACGATGGCCAGGGCGTCCTCTTCCAGATCGAACTCGTCGCACAGGTCGCAGATCAGCTCCAGCCGGGCCACGTCGGCGGGGCTGAAGGCGGGGCCGCCCTCGGAAATGGCCGGGGCGACCAGCCCCGCCTCGACACAGGCACGCAGCCGGTCACGGCTGAGCCGCACCACGGTGGTCATCACTTCCGCCTCGGAGAAGAATCTGGTCATGTCCGCATCCCCTTGCGTGGGTCGTAGCCATGCGTCTTGCGCCATTTGCGCATGAAATCGGCCAGCTCGTCATCGATCCTGTCGGGCATGACGATGCGCAGCTCCACCCGCTGGTCGCCCGGCTTGTTCTGGCCGCGCCGTTTCACGCCGCGCCCGCGCAGCCGCAGCACCTGCCCCGAGCTTGCCCCCCTGGGGATGGTCAGGTTGACCGGCCCCGAGATGGTCGGCGTCTTCACCTTGGCGCCCAGCACCGCCTCGTCGATGGTGATCGGCAGGGTGATCACGATGTCGTCGCCCTCGCGGCGGAACAGCGGATGCGGGCGCACCGAGATCGTCACGTAGGCATCGCCCCGCGGCCCGCCGCCGATGCCCTCTCCGCCCTTGCCGCGCAGCCGGATCGTCTGCCCGTCGGCGGTGCCTTCGGGCAGCGTGACGTCGAGCACCTCGCCGGTGGGCAGGGTGATGCGCTTGCGCCCGCCGCGCACCGCATCGAGGAAATCCACCTCCAGCGCATAGCGCATGTCGGGCCCCGGCGCCGAGAACCCCGCCCCGCCGGGATGCCCCCCGCCGCGGGCGCGCTGGCGCAGGATCTCGGCGAAGATGTCAGAGACATCGCCGAAATCCTCGAAGCCATGGGCGCTGTGATAACCGTGGCC
>JALSGY010000336.1 GCA_026982515.1 Paracoccaceae bacterium | reverse complement strand
CGAACTGGTGGAGGAGGCGAAGATCGCCGCGCGCACCAACATGCCGATCCTGATCCAGGGGGAGACCGGCACCGGCAAGGAGCTGCTGGCGCGCGCGATCCACTTCAACTCGGAGCGGATGAATTCGCCGATGCACAGCCAGAACTGCGGCGGCGTGGCCGACGATGCGCTGCATTCCGAACTGTTCGGCCATGTGCGCGGCGGCTTTCCCGGCGCCATATCCGACCGGCTGGGGCTGTTTCGCGCCGCCGACGGGGGCACGGTGTTTCTCGACGAGGTGTCGGAAATCTCACCCCAGTTCCAGATCGCCCTGCTGCGGTTTCTGCAGGAGGGCGAAGTCAAGCCGCTGGGGTCGGACAAGGTGCTGTCCAGCGATGTGCGCATCATCTCGGCCTCCAACAAGTCCCTTGAGGCGCTGGTCGAGCAAGGACGCTTTCGCCGCGACCTGTATTATCGGCTGCGCGGGTTCATGCTGGAAATCCCGCCCCTTCGCGAACGGCCCGAGGACATCCCGGTGCTGACCCAGTTCTTCGTGGAAAAATACGCCGGCGTGGTCGGGCGCCGGGTGCTGGGCGTCACCTCGGAAGTGCTGCGACAGCTTGAAAACTACCCGTTCCCCGGCAACGTGCGCGAGTTGGAAACCGAGGTCCAGCGCATGGTGGCGGTGGCCGAACAGGGCGGCTATATCGCCCTGCGGCACCTGTCGGACAAGATCCGGCGGGTGTCGGTCCGGGACGACCGGACGGCGGGATGGATGCCCGAAGGGGCGACACTGAAGGAAAAGGTCGAGAGCCTGGAAAAGATGCTTCTGAGCCGCGAACTGGCCGAACACCACTGGAACCAGAGCCGGGTGGCCGAGGAACTGGGCCTGTCGCGGGTCGGCCTGGCCAACAAGATCAAGCGCTACGGGCTGCGCCGGGAAACCAGCCATGCCTGAGCGGGGCGACGGAGGCAAGGACGGGGGCAAGGGCGGCGAAAAGGTGGTGCCGTTTCCGTTCTCGCGCTCGGGCCTTTCCAAGACAAAAAACCCCGCCCGCAACCTGGGATTGACCGCGCTATCGGCAAAAGCGGACAGGTCCGGGCGCGGCGCCAAGGGGCATTGGTGCGCCAACTGCAAGGGCATCTGGTATTCCTATTTCCTTGAATGCGAATGCCCGGTTTGCGGCCATCGCGGTTAGGCACACCGGTCGCGGTTTGCAAACATAGTTTCGCAACGGGGTGTAAACTTGGTTATCAGTTTACACATTGTTGCAGAATATCCGGGCCAAATTGGCAAAACGTGATTGGCCGGATGATCCGAAATCGCGGAACATGTTCGTGGAAACTGCGCGAATTGGTTTTCCAAAAAGACATCTGACAGCCGGTGGCGGGCCGACGCAAGGCGTCGTTCTGGCCATGGTCCAGCGAACAATTCACGGGAGGAATGAAACATGGCAAATCTATTGTGGCTGCAAGGGGGGGCTTGCTCGGGCAACACCATGTCCTTCCTGAACGCCGAGGAACCCAGCGCCTGCGACCTGGTCACCGACTTTGGCATCAACGTGCTGTGGCAACCCTCGCTCGGGCTGGAGCTGGGCGACGAGGTGAAGGCCATCGTCGAAAAATGCATCTCCGGTGAAATCAAGCTCGACATCTTCGTGTTCGAAGGCACCGTGATCAACGCCCCCAACGGCACCGGCGAATGGAACCGCTTTTGCGGCCGCCCGATGAAGGAATGGGTGAAGGAATTGTCGGCAGCGGCCGATTTCGTGGTCGCGATCGGCGACTGCGCCACCTGGGGCGGCATTCCGGCGACCGCGCCGAACCCGTCCGACAGCGAAGGGCTGCAGTTCCTCAAGCGCGAAAAGGGCGGCACACTGGGCGCCGGCTTTACCGCGAAATCCGGTCTGCCGGTGATCAACATTCCCGGCTGCCCCGCACACCCCGACTGGGTGACGCAGATCCTGGTTGCCGTGGCCACGGGCCGTGCCGGCGACCTGACGCTGGACGAATTCCAGCGGCCCAAGACCTTCTTTTCCTCTTTCACCCAGACCGGCTGCACGCGCAACATGCACTTTGCCTACAAGGTCTCGACCACGGCCTTCGGCCAGCGCAAGGGCTGCCTGTTCTATGACCTGGGCTGCCGCGGGCCGATGACCCACAGCCCCTGCAACCGGATCCTGTGGAACCGCCATTCCTCCAAGA
>JALSGY010000335.1 GCA_026982515.1 Paracoccaceae bacterium | reverse complement strand
ACACCTCGTCGCGCCAGCGCGACTACCGGCAATACTACTCCGAAGCGGACGCCGAATACGTGGCACGGCTGTGCGCCCGCGACGTGGCACGTTTCGGCTACACGTTCTGATCGGAACACGCCGGACGGGCCGCCCCGGCAGGAACGGCCCGTCTCTTCATCTTGCCCCAAATACTCCCGCCGGAGGCGCCGGGCCGCCTGCGGCCCGGCTTTCTCTCAGGCTGCCTGCGCCCCGGGACCGTTGCCGTAACGGCCGTAGAAGGTATCTCCCGCTTCAGCGATTTCGCGCAGCAGGGCGGGGGCGGAGAACCGCGCGCCGTTCTTCTTCTCCAGCTCTTCGCAGATTTCCACCGCCCGGGCCGCGCCGATCATGTCGAGCCAGGAGAACGGCCCGCCCGACCACGGCGCAAAGCCCCAGCCCAGGATCGCGCCCACGTCGCCCTCGCGGATGTCCATCAGCACCCCGTCCTCGAAGGCACGCACCGCTTCCAGCACCTGTGCCATCAGCAGCCGGTTCTGCACCTCGTGCACGTCGGGCTGGTCGGCCATCGGCGGGTATTTCCGCCCCAGCCCGTCCCACAGCCCGATGCGCTTGCCCTTTTCGTCATAGGCGTAGAAGCCCGCCTTCGCCTTGCGGCCCAAACGCCCCTCGTCGGCCATCCAGAACAGCACCTCGTCGACGGCATCGTCGGGGTAGGCCTCGCCCATCGCCGCCCTGGTGGCCTTGGCGATCTTGACCCCGAGGTCGATCGAGGTTTCATCCACCAGCTGCAGCGGCCCCAGCGGCATGCCCACCAGCTTGGCGCCGTTTTCAATCAGGGCCGGGGTCACGCCCTCCTTCACCATGCGGATACCCTCGTTGATGTAGGGGATGATGCAGCGGTTGGCGAAGAAGAAGCGCGCATCGTTCACCACGATCGGGGTCTTGCGGATCTGGCGCACATAGTCCAGCGCCTTGGCCACGGCGCGATCGCCGGTCTGCCTGCCCTTGATGATCTCCACCAGCAGCATCTTTTCCACAGGGCTGAAGAAGTGGATGCCGATGAACTGCTTGGGCCGCTTCGACGCCTTGGCCAGATCGGTGATCGGCAGGGTCGAGGTGTTGGTGGCGAAGATGCACTCCTCGCCCACGACCGCATCGACCTTTGCCGTCACCTCCGCCTTGATGGCCGGATCCTCGAACACCGCCTCGACGATCAGGTCGCACCCGGCCAGCGCCTGGTAATCGGTGGTGGGGGTGATGCGCGAAAGCACCTCCTCCTTCTTCTCGGGCGTCACCTTCTTGCGCTTGATCCCCTTGTCGAGGATCTCCGCGGCATGGGCCTTGCCCTTCTCGGCGGCCTCCTGCCTGACATCGAGCAGCACCACCTCGATCCCGGCATTGGCCGAGACATAGGCGATCCCGGCCCCCATCATGCCTGCGCCCAGCACGCCCATCTTCTTCACCCGCTGGTCGGGAATGTCGGCCGGGCGCGAGGCGCCCTTCTCCAGCGCCTCCTTGTTGATGAAGAGCGAACGGATCATCGCCGTGGACGAGGGGTTGAGCAGCACGTTGGTGAACCAGCGCGCCTCGATCCTCAGCGCCACATCGAAGGGCACCAGCGCGCCCTCGTAGATGGCCGAGAGCATCGCCCGCGCGGCCGGATAGACGCCCTTGGTCTGGGCGTTGACCATGGCCGAGGCGCCGACGAAGGTCATGAAGCCGGCGGGGTGGTAGGGCGCGCCGCCGGGATACTTGTAGCCCTTGGCATCCCACGGCTTGACCAGATCGGCGTCCGAGGCCTGCAACACCCAGGCCCGGGCCTTTTCCAGCAGTTCGTCGGGGGCCACCACCTCGTCGATCAGCCCGGCGGCCCTGGCCGCCTTCGGATCCACCATCTTGCCCTGAAGCAGGAAGGGCGAGGCGGCCATCGGCCCGATCATCCGCGTCAGCCGCGTGGTGCCGCCGGCGCCGGGGAAGATGCCCACCCTGATCTCGGGCAGGCCGATCTTGGCCTTGGGGTTGTCGGCGGCAAAGCGGCGGTGACAGGCCAGCGGGATCTCCAGCCCGATGCCCAGCGCCGTGCCAGGCAGCGCCGCGGCGATCGGCTTGCCGCCCTTGTTCGTCTTGGGGTCCATGCCGGCGCGTTCGATCTTGCGCAGGATGCCGTGAATCTTCATCACCCCCTCGAACAGGCCCCGGGCCGGCTCGTCGCCTGCCTCGTCACGC
>JALSGY010000334.1 GCA_026982515.1 Paracoccaceae bacterium | reverse complement strand
CCCGGCTCCCTGCAGGCGGCGTTCAGGGCGGTGGGCGGCAATGTGGCCGCGGTGGACGCGGTGCTGGCCGGCGAGGTTGCCAATGCCTTCGTCGCCTGCCGCCCGCCCGGCCACCACGCCGAGCCGCACCGGGCCATGGGCTTCTGCCTGTTCGGCAATGTCGCGATCGCGGCCATGCACGCGCTGGAGCGCCACGGCCTGGAGCGGGTGGCGATCGTCGATTTCGACGTTCACCACGGCAACGGCACCCAGGCGCTGATGTGGAACGAGGCTCGGGTGCTGTTTGCCTCCAGCCACCAGATGCCGCTCTACCCCGGCAGCGGCGCGGTGCACGAGCGCGGCGCCCATGACAACATCCTGAACGCGCCGCTGGAGCCGATGAGCGGCGGCGCGCAGATGCGCCGGATTTACGAATCGGAGATTTTCCCCTCGTTAGAGACGTTTTCTCCTGAACTGGTGCTTGTCTCCGCCGGCTTCGATGCCCACGCCGCCGACCCGCTGGCCGAGCTCTGCTGGACGGTGGAGGATTTCGCCTGGCTGACGGCCCGGATCTGCGACATCGCCGAGACCCACGCGGAAGGGCGGGTGGTCTCGACACTGGAGGGCGGATATGATCTGGATGCGCTCGCCGCCAGCGTCGCGGCACATGTGGAGGTTCTGATGGAGCGGGGCAGATGAGCGACAAGCCGGTCAGCGAGATGAGCTTTGAAGAGGCCATGGCCGAGCTGGAGACGGTGGTCGGCCAGCTGGAGCGCGGCGATGTGGCGCTCGAGGAATCGATCCGCCTTTATGAGCGCGGCGCGGCGCTGAAGAAGCGCTGCGAGGAGAAGCTCAAGGAAGCCGAAGAAAAGGTGGCGCAGATCACCCTTGATGACGAAGGAAACCCGGTGGGCACCAAACCGGCCGAGGGGCTCTGAGCGACCGGCGCCCGTAGCCGGCGCCTCCGGCGGGAAAATATGAACGAAAATGAAGCGGGAAAGGCTTTCCGGGGTGTTTCAGGAACGCTTGAAAGACTGTGCAGCGCAGGTCTCGGCCCGGCTGAAGCGCGAACTGGCCGCCCGTGGCGAGGCGCCGGTTGTCGAGGCGATGCGCTATGCCACCGCCGGCGGCAAACGCCTGCGCGCCTTTCTGGTGATGGAATCGGCCCGCCTGCATGGGGTGGAGGATGGGCGCTCGGTTCATGCGGCAGCAGCGGTGGAGGCGATGCACGCCTATTCGCTGGTCCATGACGACCTGCCCTGCATGGATAATGACGATCTGCGCCGCGGCCGCCCCACGGTGCACATCAAATGGGACGAGGCCACGGCAGTTCTGGCCGGCGATGCGCTGCAGGCGCTGGCCTTCGAGATGCTGACCCGCGAGGCGCTGCACCCCGATCCGACGGTGCGGCTGGGGCTGGTGGCCGCGCTGGCGCGCGCTGCGGGCGCGGGCGGGATGGTGCTGGGCCAGGCCCGCGACATCGCCGCCGAAAGCGCCGACAGGCCCCTGACCCTGGAGGAGATTACCGAGCTGCAGGCGCTCAAGACCGGGGCCCTGATCGGCTGGTCGGCCGAGGCCGGGCCGCATCTGGCCGGGGCCGACCCTGCACCAATGCGTGACTATTCAAGGGCAATCGGGCTGGCTTTCCAGATCACCGACGACATCCTCGATGTCGAGGGCGATGTCTCGAAGGCCGGCAAGCGGCTGGGCAAGGACGCCGCCGCCGGAAAGGCGACCTTCGTCTCGCTGCTTGGGCTTGAAGGGGCAAGGGCCCGCGCCCGGGCGCTGGTGGACGAGGCTCAGGCCGCGCTGGAGACCTACGGCGAAAGCGCCGATACCTTGCGGCAGGCCGCGCTTTTCGTTATCTCGCGCGAGATGTAGACCCGACGCCCCGGAGGGCGGATGCCGCACAAACCCGCAACACCGCTGCTTGATCGCGTGAAAACCCCCGCCGACATGAGGGCGTTTTCCGATTCGCAGCTGCGCCAGCTGGCCGACGAGCTGCGCGCCGAGCTGATCTGGTGCGTCTCGGAAACGGGAGGCCACCTGGGCGCGGGCCTGGGCGTGGTGGAGCTGACGGTGGCGCTTCATGCCGTCTTCGACGCCCCGCGCGACAAGATCATCTGGGATGTCAGCCACCAGAGCTATCCGCACAAGATTCTCACCGGCCGGCGCGAGCGGATGCTCACCCTGCGCCAGAGGGGGGGGCTGAGCGGCTTCACCAAGCGC
>JALSGY010000333.1 GCA_026982515.1 Paracoccaceae bacterium | reverse complement strand
CCCCCGACACCCAGCTTGCGGTGAAGAAGATCCGCAAGGCGTCTTGCCCTTTGCTCGCAAATCATCGCACGATCCGTCCGTCCGCTCGTCTGCAGCCCGCATTTTCTAGGGCATGTCGCGCCGGATTGGAACCGTTCGCCGCCCCACGGGAGCTGGGCAACCGGCAGGGAGGCGCGTGCCTGCCCCGCCCACCGGCAGGCGAATGCGCCGCGTATTCTCGACACGGCGACCCGGCTCTGGCCAGCACCGCAACTTCGCGCTAGACCTACCCCATGCTGCACGCGCTCGTCACCGGAGAACCCACCGGAACCCCCCCGCTTCTCATCGCCCACGGGCTGTTCGGCTCGGCCCGCAACTGGGGCGTGATCGCCAGGCGGCTGTCCGATGCCCGCCAGGTGGTGGCGGTGGACATGCGCAACCACGGCGAAAGCCCCTGGCATGAAACGCATGATTATGAGGGCATGGCGCATGACCTGGCCGAGGTAATCGCGGCCCACGGCGGGCGGATGGACGTTCTGGGCCATTCCATGGGCGGCAAGGCGGCGATGGTTCTGGCCTTGCAGCAGCCGCAGGCGGTGCGCCGGCTGGTGGTGGCCGATATCGCGCCCGTGGCCTACGGGCATACGCAGGCCCACCTGATCGAGGCGATGCGGCAGGTCGATCTTTCCCGGGTGGAACGGCGGGCGGATGCCGCCGAGCAGCTGGGAATCGAGGATCCCGCGCTGCGCGCCTTCCTGCTGCAGTCGCTCGACATCAAGGAACGCATATGGCGGCTGAACCTGGATGTGCTGGCTGCCGAAATGGAACGAATCACCGGCTTCCCGCAGGTGGAGGGGCGTTTCGAGGGGCCGGTGCTGTTCCTGAGCGGGGCCGAAAGCGACTATGTGCGCCCCGAGCACCGCAGCAGGATCAGGCGCCTCTTTCCCGCCGCCCGTTTCGCGAAGATCCCCGGTGCCGGGCACTGGCTGCACGCCGAAAGGCCGCGCGAGTTCGAGGCGGCAGTGCGGACCTTCCTGGAGAACTGAGGCGCCCCGCTGCCGGGGTTTCGCCATTTCCGCGATCGCCGCGTCAGAGGATGTTGCGCCCGGGGCCAGGGCCCGGCCCTACTGCCGGTCGTAGATATCCTCGTAGCGTTCGATGTCGTCTTCGCCCAGATAGCTGCCCGTCTGCACCTCGATGAGATACATCGGCAACTTGCCGGGATTTTCCAGCCGGTGCTTCGTGCCCAGCGGGATGTAGACGGATTCGTTTTCCGCCACCAGCCATGTCCTCTCGCCGAGGGTGACGCGCGCGGTGCCGGCCACCACCACCCAGTGCTCGGAGCGGTGCAAGTGCGATTGCAGGCTCAGCGATGCGCCCGGCCTGACCATGATCCGCTTGACCTGAAATCGGTCGCTGATGCACAGCGTCTCGTACCAGCCCCAGGGGCGGTGGAACCGCGGGTAGTCGTCGGCCTGCGGCGCCTCTTGCGCACGCAGCGTGGCGACCACCTCCTTCACCTGCTGAGAGGCCCCCAGATCGGCCACCAGAACCGCATCGCGCATGGCCACCGCGACGGTGTTCTTCAGCCCCAGGCCGACCAGGCGGATGCCACTGTCTTCCGAGCGCAGCAGGGAATTCTCGCATCCCATGGCCGTCACCGGCCCTTCGGTCACCACCCCGTCACCGGAAGACGCCTGCGCGGCATGCAGAGAAGCCCAGCTGCCCAGATCCGACCACCCGGCCTCGACCGGCACCACGCTGAGATCGCCGGCCTTTTCCATCACCGCATAGTCGACGGACTGCCCCTCGATCGAGGCATAGGCCTCGGAGTCGAGGCGCAGGAAGCCCAGATCGGTGCGGGCCCTCTCCAGGGCCGCGCGGCAGGGCGCCAGCATGGCCGGGGCATGGGCCTCGAAGGCGGCGATGATATCGGCCGGGCGGAACAGGAATATCCCGGCATTCCAGAGATAGCGCCCCGAGGCCAGCATCCGCTCGGCGGTGGCGGCATCGGGCTTTTCGACGAAGCGCACCAGGGGGGTGGCCGTGCCGTCTTGCGGCGGCTTTGCAAGCTCCAGATACCCATAGGCGGTTTCGGGGCCCTGCGGCGTGATTCCGAAGGTTACCAGCCGCCCCGCCTTCGCCGCCTGCCCGCCGGCCTCGAGAGCCGCGATCAACGCATCGGGCCGGCGGATCAGGTGGTCGGAGGGGGCCACCAGCATCAGCGCATCGGGCTCTTCGGCCAGCATCAGCGCCGCGATCAGGATGGCGGGGGCGGTATCGCGGCCCACCGGCTCGAGCACGTAGCGCCCGTCGGCAAGACCGATCGCCTCGGCCTGATCGCGGGCCAGGAAGCGGAATTCGGCATTGGTCAGGACCAGTGGCGCGGCAAAGCCATCGCCCGAAAACCGGCGCAGCGTCTGCTGGAACAGGCTTTCACGGCCGATCAGGGGCGAAAACTGCTTGGGATAGGCCTTGCGGGAGGTGGGCCACAGGCGGGTTCCCGACCCGCCGCAGAGAATCACGGGATGAATTGCACTCAAATCACTTCTCCCGTCTTCAGCCGGCACCGGCATCCGTCATGCAACTTCCGGGTGAAATGGCAAGAGCCGGCCGTTACAGCATTACCTGCACGGCTGCCTGGGATCAAGAACGTGACGGGGAAACGAGGATCAGGTGAACTTCCGGAAGGTGCGGGTGCTTTCGAACAGTTTCTCCAGTTCGTGCATGCGGCTTTCGGTCTTGTCCCAGATCAGGTTCTGCACCCCGGCCACCACCGTTTCCACCAGCACCATGGTCACCGCCGAGGAATCCCATGCCGAGGGCACCTCGATGCGGCAGTGCAGCCGGTGGCGGGCCAGCTGGCTGACCGGCGAGCCCCACTGATCGGTAAACAGGACGATCTCGGCCCCCTTCGAATGGGCGATGGTGGCGATCCGCTTGAGGGCGGTCTCGTAGCGGCGGATGTCGAACACCACCAGAACGTCGCCCTCGCGGATGTCCAGCATCTTGTGCGGCCAGGTGTCGATATCGCCGCGCAGGTTGATGACCTTCTCCCGGCTGACCTGGAGGTGACGGTACAGATAATCCGCCAGGGTGCGCGAGAACCGCCCCCCCACCAGGTAGATACTGCGTCCGGTATCGGCCAGAAGTGCGCACAGGGCGTCAAACTCCGCCGGATCGACGCGGGCCAGCGTCTGCTGGAGGTTGCGAACCACCGCATCGGCGAAACTGTTGAGGATATGGGTGCCCGGGGCCCTGGCACTCCAGGTGTCATGCTTGATGATCGGGTTGGAGATCTGCTGCTGAAGTTCGTCGCGCAATGCCGCCTGGAACTGGGGAAAGCCCGAAAAGCCCAGCTTCTGCACCAGCCGGGCGACGGTGGGGGTGGAAACATTGGCGTTGCGGGCCACGGTGGTGATCACGTGCAGCCCCGAAACCGGATAGTTTTCCAGCAGCGAATTGGCCAGCTGCCGTTCTGCCCGCGTGAGATCGTTGAACATGTCGTGAAGCCTTTCGCTTACGGTTTTCTCACCGTTCTCCACGGCGCTGCCCCCCTTGCCGACTGCACTGATTTCGTAACACGGCCTTCATAATGATACGCAAGGGTAGGGCAAAGCCGCGCAGCAAAAAAGAAAAATATTGACAGCCCGGGAAAGCCTGTACACCATTTTACAAAACAGGGGGGTTACATGGGCGGACGTTGCCGGTTTCTCGACAGCGACGAAGGAGCAGCGTACGAAGTGATCAACGCGGACGGGCGGGCGCCGGTTCTTCTGGTCTGCGAACACGCCTCCAACCGCTTTCCCCGCAAGCTGAACGCTCTCGGCCTGAGCGAGGATCTTCAGAAATCACACATCGCCTGGGATCCCGGCGCGCTCGGGGTCGCCCGCTCCCTTGCCCGCCGCCTCGATGCCCGCCTCGTGGCGGCGCAGTTTTCGCGGCTTGTCTACGATTGCAACCGCCCGCCCGAAGCCCCCGATGCGATTGCCGAATCAGGCGAATTCGGCCCGGTTCCCGGCAATACCGGCCTTTCGCAGGAAGACCGGGCCGAACGGGTGCGCTGCCTTTACGAGCCCTTCCAGCAGGCCGTCACGGCACAGTTGAAGCGCATTCGCGAGAGCGGCGCGGACCCGGCCCTGGTCACCGTGCACAGCTTCACGCCGGTCTACAAGGGGCGTGCGCGCGAAGTCCAGATCGGAGTGCTGCACGACGAGGATGCGCGCCTTGCGGACGAATTGCTGCGCCTCTTGCCCGGGCGTTGCGATTTCCGGATCGGCCGCAATGATCCGTACGGCCCCGAAGACGGCGTCACCCACACCCTTCGCCGGCAGGCCCTGCCGGAGGGGATGCTGAACGTCATGCTCGAGATCCGCAACGACCTGATCGCGGAAGAATCCGCCCAGGATGCCATGGCCGGCCTGCTGGCCGGCGCGCTGGCCGAAGCGCTGCCTGGCATCCGCCTCCTGAACCATCCGACAGAGGGAGCCTGAATGACCCGTTTCATGCGCGCATACGTGAAGTATGTCGAGGCGGTGAACTACGTGATGGGCCGCATCGCGATGTACATGCTGTTCGTGATGATGGGCATACTTCTGTGGTCCTCCATCTCCAAGACCTTCTTCGTGCCCTCGATCTGGACGCTGGAAATGGCCCAGTTCGCACTGGTGGCCTATTACCTGATCGGCGGGCCCTACTCCATCCAGCTGGGCAGCAACGTGCGGATGGATCTCGTCTACGGCTCCTGGAGCAACCGCACGAAGGCCTGGGTCGATGCCTTTTCGGTCTTCGCGCTCATGTTCTATCTGGGCGTCCTGCTTTACGGGGCGGTCTCCAGCACCGCCTATTCCCTGGGCTATTTCGGCAGCGAGCCCTTCGGCTTCTTCTGGGATCTGATCAAGGCCTTCTTCGCCGACGGCACGGCCGGCGTGAAGGAAAAGATCGGCTTTCTGGAGCGAAGCTATTCCAGCTGGCGGCCCTACATGGCGCCGATCAAGATCATCATGACCTTCGGAATCTTCCTGATGCTGCTGCAGGCGATCGCGGAATTCTTCAAGGACATCGAACGCATCCGCGGGGAGGAAGCCTGATGTCCTACGAGATGATCGCCCTGACCATGTTCGCCTCGATGATGCTGATGCTCATGACGGGGCAGCGGGTGTTCGCCGCAATCGGCTTCGTGGCCGTGGTCGCCGCGCTGGCGCTATGGGGGACGGGGGGCTCCGAGATCGCCTTCTCGGCAGCGATGAAACTGATGAAATGGTACCCTCTGCTGACCCTGCCGATGTTCATCTTCATGGGCTACGTGCTGTCGGAAAGCCGCATAGCCGACGACCTTTACAAGATGTTCCACGTCTGGATGGGGCCGGTGCCGGGGGGGCTGGCGATCGGGACGATCGGGCTGATGGTGCTGATCTCGGCGATGAACGGGCTTTCGGTGGCCGGCATGGCCATCGGCGCCACCATCGCCCTGCCGGAGCTGCTCAAGCGCGGCTACGACAAGAAGATGATCACCGGGGTGATCCAGGCCGGCAGTTCCCTGGGAATCCTGGTGCCGCCCTCGGTGGTGCTGGTGCTGTATGCGATGATCGCCCGCCAGCCGGTGGGGCGGCTGTGGCTGGCCGGCGTGGTGCCGGGGCTGATGATGGCCGCCCTGTTCATTCTCTACATCTTCATCCGCTGCCGGATAAATCCCTCTCTGGGGCCCGTGCTCGCGGCCGAGGAGCGCCAGGTGCCGATGCGCGAAAAGCTGCGCCTGCTGCGCGCCGGGCTGCTGCCGGTGGTGATCTTTGCCTCGATGATGGTTCCCTTCGTCAACGGCTGGACCTCGCTGGTGGAAAGCTCGGCCATCGGGGCGCTCACCGCCTTCGCCGCGGCGGTGATCAAGGGGCGCATGACCCGCGAGGTGTTCGAGGTCTCGGTGCGTCAGACCCTGGCAATTTCCTGCATGTTCATGTGGATCATCCTCGCCGCCATGGGCTTTGGCGCGGTCTTCGACGGGCTGGGAGCGGTGCGCGCCATTGACACCCTGTTTACCGAACGTCTCGGCCTCGAGCCATGGATGATCCTGGTGCTGATGCAGCTTTCCTTCCTGCTGATGGGCACCTTCCTGGACGACACCGCGATGCTGGTCATCGTGGCGCCGCTCTACGTGCCGCTGGTCGCGGCCCTCGGATACGATCTGATATGGTATGGTGTTCTCTATACGATCACCACGCAGATCGCCTACATGACGCCGCCGTTCGGCTACAACCTGTTCCTGATGCGGGCCATGGCCCCGCCCGAGATCACCCTGCGCGACATCTACGGCTCGATCCTGCCGTTCGTTCTGGTGATGGTCCTGGCGCTGACGATCATCATGATCTTCCCGGAGATCGCGCTCTGGCTGCCGAATTACGTCTATGGAAGTTAACAACACAAGAACTCCGAAGGGAGCATGAAAGGAGGGCAAGAAGACCCGAAACCAACCAACCAACCAGGAGAGAAAGACCATGACCACAAGACGCAAGTTCCTGACCGCCGCCGCGGCGGCACCGGCCGCACTCGCCGCCCCGGCAATCGCGCAATCCAAGATCCGCTGGCGGATGCAGACCTATGCCGGCCCCGCCCTGGCCGAGCACGTGATCAAGCCCGCCATCGACAGCTTCAACAAGATCGCCGGCGACGAGATGGAGATCGAGCTCTACTTCGCCGATCAGCTGGTGCCGACGGGCGAGCTGTTCCGCGCCATGCAGCGCGGCACCATCGACGCAGTGCAGTCGGACGACGACTCGATGGCCTCGCCCACCGAGGTGACGGTGTTCGGCGGCTACTTCCCCTTCGCGCTGCGCTACTCGCTGGACGTCCCGGTGCTGTTCAACCAGTACGGGCTGGATCAGATCTGGAAGGAAGAATATGCCAAGGTCGGCGTGCAGCACATCTCGGCCGGCGCCTGGGATCCGTGCCACTTCGCCACCAAGGACCCGATCAACTCGCTGGCCGACCTCAAGGGCAAGCGGGTGTTCACCTTCCCCACCGCGGGGCGCTTCCTGGCGCGCTTCGGCGTGGTGCCGGTGACGCTGCCGTGGGAGGACGTCGAGGTCGCCCTGCAGACCGGCGAACTTGACGGCATCGCCTGGTCGGGGATCACCGAGGACTACACCGTGGGATGGGCCGACGTGACCAACTACTTCCTGACCAACAACATCTCGGGCGCCTGGATCGGGCACTTCTTCGCCAACCAGGAACGCTGGAACGAGCTGCCCGAGCACCTCAAGGAACTGCTCAGGATGGTCACCGACAGCTCGCACTACTACCGCCAGTGGTGGTACTGGGGTGGCGAAGCCGCCTTGCGGGTCAACGGCGACAAGCTGAAGCTGACCACGATCCCCGATGAGGAATGGGCCCAGGTCGAGGCCGCGGCGCGCGAGTTCTGGGACGAGATCGCCGCCCAGTCCGAGACCAAGGCCAAGGTCGTGGCCAAGATCAAGGAATACAACGACGTGATGGAAAAGGCCGGCCGGCCCTACCGTTACACCTGAGAAACCCTCCGGGGGCGCCGCATGCGCCCCCGGCCCCATGACCACGAGGAGAAGACATGCCCGGCAACCTGACATTCGAGGCGCTGAAAGAGGCCGTGATCAGCGGCGAGATCGACACCGTCCTGGCCTGTGTCGTGGACATGCAGGGCCGGCTGATGGGCAAGCGCTTTCATGCCCACAACTTCGTGGAAACCGCCTGGGAGGAAAGCCACTGCTGCAACTACCTGCTGGCCACCGACCTGGAGATGTTCACCGTCGAGGGGTACGCCTCGTCGAGCTGGGCCTCGGGCTATGGCGACTACGTGATGAAGCCCGATCTCGCCACGCTGCGGCGGATCCCCTGGCTCGAGGGCACGGCGCTGGTGCTGTGCGACGTGCTTGACCACCACACCCACGAGCCCGTGTCCCACTCGCCCCGCGCCATCCTCCAGCAGCAGATCACCCGCCTCGCCGGCAAGGGCATGCGGGCGATGATGGCCACCGAGCTGGAGTTCTTCCTGTTCGAGCAATCCTACGAGCAGGCCCGCCATTCCGGCTATCGTGGCCTGACCCCGATCAGCGCCTACAACGAGGATTACCACATCTTCCAGACCACCAAGGAAGAGGGCGTCATGCGCGCCATCCGCAACGGGCTGTTCGGCGCCGGCATTCCGGTGGAATGTTCCAAGGGCGAGGCCGAGGCCGGGCAGGAGGAAATCAACTACCGCTATTCCGACGTCCTCGACACCGCCGACAACCACGTCATCATCAAGAACGGCGCAAAGGAGATCGCCTGGCAGAATGGCCGCGCCCTGACGTTTCTGGCCAAGCCCAGCCACAAGACGGCGGGCTCGTCCAGCCACATCCACCAGTCGCTGTGGACGCTGGACGGCAAGCCGCTGTTCTACGACGAGAAAGCCGAATGGGGCATGTCGAAGCTGATGCGCCATTACGTGGCCGGGCTTCTGGCGCACGCCAGCGAGATCACCTGGTTCCTGGCTCCCTATGTCAACTCCTACAAGCGTTTCGCCGAGGGCACCTTCGCCCCCACCAAGGCGATCTGGAGCCGCGACAACCGCACCGCCGGCTACCGGATGTGCGGCGAGGGCACCAGGGCGATCCGCATCGAGTGCCGGGTGGGCGGCTCGGATCTCAACCCCTACCTCGCCGCCGCCGCCCTGATCGCCGCCGGGCTTGACGGGATCGAGCGCGAGCTGGAGCTGGAGCCCCCCTTCGTCGGCGATGCCTATGCCGCCAGGCGCGCGCGCTCCATCCCCCGCACCCTGCGCGATGCGGCAACCGCGATGAAACGCTCCAAGATGCTGCGCGCGGCCTTCGGCGACGAGGTGATCGACCACTACTACCGCGCCGCCATGTGGGAGCAGGAGGAATACGACCGCGTCGTCACCGACTGGGAGGTCGCCCGCGGCTTCGAACGGGCATGAGGCACCCCGCCTGCCCCAGGACAACCGGCCGGCGCAACCGGCCCAGCAAGCGAGAAAGAGCATGACGAAGATGATCCGTTGCATCTCGCCGATCGATGGATCGGTCTATGCGGAACGCCCGGTGCTGAGCCCCGGGCAGGCCCGGGATACCGTCGCGCGTGCGCGCGAGGCGCAAGGGGGCTGGGCGGCGCGCCCGCTGGACGAACGCCGCCGGCTGGTGATGGCCGGCATCAAGGCGCTGGCCGCCATGAACGACCGCGTGGTCGAGGAGCTGGCCTGGCAGATGGGCCGCCCGGTGCGCTATGGCGGCGAGATCGGCGGGGTGCGCGAACGCGCCGAGCACATGGCCTCCATCGCCGAGACCGCCCTCGCCCCGATCGAGATCGAGAACTCCGACGCCTTCCTCCGCTACATCGCGCGCGAACCGCACGGGGTGGTGATGGTGATCGCGCCCTGGAACTATCCCTACCTGACGGCGATCAACACCATCGTGCCGGCGCTGATCGCCGGCAACACGGTGGTGCTCAAGCACGCCACCCAGACGCTGCTGGCCGGCGAACGCCTGGCCGAGGCGCTGCATGCGGGGGGCGTGCCCGAGGACGTGTTCATCAACGTCTTCCTCGATCATGAAACCACCTCGTCCCTGATCGCCGCGAAATCCTTCGGTTTCGTCAACTTCACCGGCTCGGTGCGCGGCGGCCAGGAGATGGAGCGCGCCGCCGCCGGCACCTTCACCGGCCTGGGTCTGGAGCTGGGCGGCAAGGATCCGGGCTACGTGATGGAGGATGCCGATCTGGACGCGGCCGTGGATGTGCTGATGGACGGGGCGATGTTCAACTCCGGCCAGTGCTGCTGCGGGATCGAACGTATCTATGTCCACGAATCCCTCTTCGATGCCTTCGTGGAAAAGGCCGTGGCGCTGGTGTCCGGCTACAAGCTGGGCAACCCGCTGGAGCCCGAAACCACCATCGGCCCGATGGCCAACATCCGTTTCGCCAACCTGGTGCGCGAACACATCGCCGAGGCCGTGGAAAAGGGCGCGCGCGCCCTGATCGACCCGGCGCTGTTCCCCGAAGACGACGGCGGCACCTACCTGGCCCCGCAGATCCTGGTGGACGTGGACCACTCCATGCGGGTGATGCGCGAGGAAAGCTTCGGCCCCGTGGTCGGGATCATGAAGGTCTCCTCCGACGAAGAGGCGATCGCGCTGATGAACGACAGCGAGTTCGGGCTCACCGCCTCACTCTGGACAGCCGATCCCGAGCGCGCCGCCCGCATCGGTGCGCAGATCGAGACCGGCACCATCTACATGAACCGCTGCGATTACCTCGACCCGGCCCTGTGCTGGACCGGCTGCAAGAACACCGGGCGCGGCGGGGCGCTTTCGGTGCTCGGCTATCACAACCTGACCAGACCCAAATCCTACCATCTGAGGAAAGCCCTGAAATGATACCAACCGCCAACTGGTCCTATCCCACCGCCATCCGCTTCGGGGCGGGGCGGATCAGCGAACTTCCCGAAGCCTGCGCGGCCGCCGGCATCAAGCGCCCGCTGCTGGTCACCGACCGCGGCCTGGCCGAGCTTCCCGTCACCGCGCTGGCGCTTGACATTCTCGAGGATGCCGGGCTGGGGCGCGGGCTGTTCTCGGAGGTGGACCCCAACCCCAACGAGGCCAACCTTGCGGCCGGGGTGATGGCCTACAAGGCCGGCAGCCACGATGGCGTCATCGCCTTCGGCGGCGGCTCGGGGCTGGACCTGGGCAAGCTGATCGCGCTGATGGTCGGCCAGACCCGCCCGGTGTGGGATTTCGAGGATGTCGATGACTGGTGGACGCGCGCCAACGCCGAGGCCATCGCCCCGATCATCGCCGTGCCCACCACCGCCGGCACCGGCTCGGAGGTGGGGCGCGCCGGGGTGCTGACCAACTCCGAAACCCATGTGAAGAAGATCATCTTCCACCCGAAGCTGCTGCCCTCGGTGGTGATCTGCGACCCCGAACTCACCGTCGGCATGCCCCGGGCGATCACCGCCGGCACCGGCATGGATGCCTTCGCCCATTGCCTCGAGGCCTACTGCTCGCCCCATTACCATCCGATGAGCCAGGGGATCGCGCTGGAGGGCATGCGGCTGGTGCGCGAATACCTGCCGCGCGCCCATGCCGACGGCTCCGATCTGGAAGCGCGCGCCCACATGATGAGTGCGGCCGCCATGGGCGCGGTGGCCTTCCAGAAGGGGCTGGGGGTGATCCACGCCATCTCCCACCCGATCGGCGCGATCTACAACACCCACCACGGCACCACCAACGCCTGCGTCATGCCTGCCTGCCTGGAATTCAACCGCCCGGCCATCGAGGAGGTGATCGCGCGGGCCGCCGACTACCTCGGAATCAAGGGCGGCTTTAACGGCTTCCTCGAGGCGGTGATCGAGATGCGCACCGAGCTGGGCATTCCCGCCACGCTGTCCGAAATGGGGGTGCGCGAAGACCGGCTGGAGGAGATTGCCGAAATGGCGCTGAAAGATCCCAGCGTCGGCGGCAACCCCGTGGAGATGACAAAGGAAAACACCCTCGCCCTGCTCAAGGCCTGCCTTTGACGGGCCGGAAAGGCTGAGCGTCGGCCTCTGGCCGGATAGCCGCTTCCAGCCACGTCCGGCACCGTGCCCGGCCGGAAATCGCCACGCCTTCACGCTTTCTTAGCCATGCGCAGGGCAGATTGCCCGTGGGCGATCCCGACGCTCCGCACTCGTCAGGCGCCGGTGCGATCCGGCCCGCGGTGACGGAATGCGCCGGGCCGCATGGCATCAAGCGGGGCGGCAAAGGTGAGCACGGACAGGCACAGCGGGTTTTCCGGCCTTTTCACCCCCGACAGGGGGCTTGTCGTCTCGGCCATTCTGTTCGGCCTGTTCGCCAACCTGCTGCTGCTGACCGGGCCGGTGTTCATGCTGCAGGTCTATGACCGGGTGCTTGCCTCGCGCTCTGTAGAGACGCTCGTGGCACTGTTCGCGCTCGTCAGTCTGCTCATGTTTCTCTACGGGCTGCTCGAATACGCCCGCCGCCGGACCATGGCCGCGGCCGCCGCCCGGCTGATGACCAGGCTGCATCCTCCGGTGGTCCGGGCCGCACTGCGGCCAGGCGCAGGCGCCCCCCCCCTGGCGCAGGCCCTCAAACATCTCGAAAGCCTCCACCGGCACCTTTCCACGCCCTCGGCCCTGGCCCTGCACGATCTGCCCTGGGCGCCGCTGTTCACCGCCGGGATATTCCTGTTTCACCCGCTGCTGGGATGGCTGGCCGTGGCCGGCGGGGCGCTTCTTCTGCTGGCCGCCGGGCTGAACCATCGCTTGGCCCGCAAGGGGCGCGCACAGGCCCATGCCGCACGGGCCGAACTTGCCGCGCTGGTCGCCCGGGCCGGCGGGCCGGACGGGGCAGCCGCCCTGCCGGGCATGGCCGCATCCCTCTCAAGGCAGCTGCAGGGCGGGCTGGCACGCAGCCTTCGCCTCGGCCACCGCGCCGGCGGCATGTCGGAGGGCTTTGCCTCCTTCTCGCGCGCCTTGCGCTATTTCCTGCAGTCGGCGATGCTGGCCCTGGGGGCGGCGCTGGCCCTGCGCGACGAAATCTCGGCCGGCGCGATCATCGCCGCTTCGGTGCTGATGGGGCGCGCCCTCTCCCCAATCGAGCAGCTTTCCCTGCACTGGCCCGTGCTGCGCAAGGCCACACTCGCCAGACGGGCGCTGGGCAAGCTTCTTGCCGACACCACCCCCCGAAGCACCCCGCCCGCCCTGCCCGCGCCGGCCGGCCGGCTCGCGGTCAGCGGGGTGAGCATGCGCTACCGCAAGGGCCTGGAGCCGGCCCTGGAAGAGGTCGGGTTCGAGGTTGAACCGGGCACCGCCCTCGGGGTTCTGGGCCCCAGCGGCAGCGGCAAGACCACCCTGGCGAAGCTGCTCGCCGGCGTCCTTGCGCCCTGCTGCGGCAAGGTCCTGCTCGACGGCATGCCGCTGGCCAGCCATCCCCCCGAGGCACTCGCCCGGCGGCTGGGGTATCTTCCCCAGCGCCCCGTATGGTTCGGGGGCACGATCGCCCGGAACATCGCCGCCACGGCCCCTGCCCCCGGGCCGGAAGCCGTTGTGCTGGCCGCGCGGCGGGCCGGGATTCACGCCGACATCCTGCGCCTGCCAGAGGGCTACAACACCCCCCTGGACACCACCGGTTCCCCTCTGCCCGATGGCTTCCTGCAACGTCTGGCCCTGGCGCGCGCGCTGTACGGCGCCCCTGTCCTGCTGGTCCTGGACGAGCCCGGCGCGGGGCTGGATTTCAAGGGTATCCAGGCACTCAACGCAGTGATCCGGGCACACAAGGCCGCAAGAGGAACGGTTGTCGTCATGTCCCACCAGCCGGCCGTCCTTTCGGAATGCGATGATTTCCTGCTGCTGGAGCGCGGCCGGGTGGCCCGCCGCGGCCCCCTGCAGGAGGTCGTGGGAACAGCCGGCCCGCCCCCGGCCGAGGCGGCCGGCAGATGACACATTGCGCCGCAGATGATGCCCCGCCTCTGCGTCCGGCCGTGCCACTGATCATCGGCTACCTGGCGCTGACACTGCTGTGGCTGGGGCCGCTCTACTGGGGATCCACCGCGCGGATTTCGGACAGCGTGGTCGCCACCGGCGTGCTGCGGCCGGCCTCCGGAAGGCAGGTCATCCAGCACCCCCAGGGCGGGATGATCCGCGAAATCCTGGCCCGCGACGGCGACCGCGTGCAGGCCGGCGATCTGCTGCTGCGTTTCGATGACACGGCCCCGCGGCGGGAACTGGTCGCGCTAAAGGCGCGCCTGTTCGAGCTTTCGCTCGCGCGGGCACGGCTTGAGGCCGAGATCGCCGGAGAAGGCAGCTTCGCCCCCCCTCCCCTTCCCGCAAATTCCCTGCTTGACGAAACCCGGGCACGATCGCGGATCGAAAACCATCGGCGGCTGCTTGCGGCCGCCCGCAACCGGCTGACCCTGTTGCAACGGCAGGTGACGGTGGAGCGGGTGCGCATGGAAAAGCAGCTCGCCGGCCTCGAAAGGCAGCTGCAGGCCCGCCGCACCCAGCTGCGCATCGCCCGGGACGAACTGGAAAGGAAGCGTGCGCTGGAACGCCAGGGCCTCGCCCCGCGCGCCGAACTCAGCCGGCTGGAGCGCGAAATCGCCGGCATCGGGGGAGAGATCGGCCGGCTGACGGCCGGGCTGGCCGGCCTGCGCGGCCAGATCGCCGCCCTGGAACTTCAGCTTCGCCAGCGCCGTCAGCAGGAGCAATCTCGCGCCAGCGCGGAGCTGCGGGACGTTCAGGAAGCCGAAACCCGGCTGAACGCAGAACGCGCCCGGCTTCTTGAGCAGCTGAAACGCACGGAACTGCGCGCCCCCATGGACGGCATCGTGCAGGGCAGCCGCGCCATCGCCGAACGGCTTGTTGTGGGCCCGGGCGAGCCGATCATGAATCTCGTCCCCGAAGGGGAAGAGATGCTCGTCTACGCGCGCATCCCGCCCCGCGACATCGACAAGCTGCGCAAGGGCGGGGCGGTGCGCCTGCGCTTTACCTCGCTGGGGCTGCCGGCCTCGCCGGACATCCCCGGTACGGTGGCGCGCATTGCCGCAGACGCCTCTGTCGACGAGCGCAGCGGGCAGGGCTATTTCCTCGTGGTCATCACACCTGAGCGGGCCGGGCTGGCGCGGCTGGCGGAAACCGGCCTGTCCCCCGGCATGCCCGTCGAGGTGTTCGTCACGAGTGAACCAGCCACCCCAATCGCCCTTTTTCTGCGCCCGATTTCCGATTACCTGGCAAGGGCGTTTCGCCCGGTTCCTGAAAACATGTAGGATGAGCGCGCGCAGCTTTTGCCACAGCCGCACGGCAAAGTTACCGACCCGCGAAAAATTTCGCGAGTCTCGTAACATTTTACTTGCCGCGAATCG
>JALSGY010000332.1 GCA_026982515.1 Paracoccaceae bacterium | reverse complement strand
GATTCGCGACGCTAACGCTGCTGACCAAGAACAGCTTCCTCGACGAGATCAAGAAGCAATACGTGATCACCGCCCGCGCCAAGGGTCTGTCCGAGCGCCGGGTGCTCTACGGCCATGTGTTCCGCAATGCCATGCTGATCGTGATCGCGGGTTTTCCTTCGGTGTTCATCGGGGTGTTCTTCGGTGGGTCGGTGATCATCGAGACGATCTTCTCGCTTGACGGGCTGGGCCGGCTGGGCTTCGAGGCGGCGGTGGCGCGCGACTATCCGATCATCTTCGGAACCCTGTTCTTCTTCGGGCTGATCGGTCTGCTGGTCGGGATCCTCTCCGACCTGATGTATGTCTTCGTCGATCCGCGCATCGACTTCGAGGTGAGGGAAGGCTGATGGTCAGTGTGCCCGATCACGCCACGAACGGGAGCGCGCCAGAGCCCGTCCACCCGCGCCGCCGGCCATGGCTTTCGCCCCTCAACCAGCGCCGCTGGCGCAACTTCCGGCGCAACCGCCGTGCCTTCTGGTCGCTGATCATCTTCTCGGTTCTGTTCGGCCTGTCGCTGTTTGCCGAGTTCATCGCCAATGACCGGCCGATCCTTGTCAGCTACCGCGGCCAGCTGTTCGCCCCGATCTACCGGTTCTACCCCGAAACCGCCTTTGGCGGCGATTTCCGCACCGAGGCCATCTATACCGATCCGGCAGTGCAATGCCTGATCGTGTCGGGCGGGCTGCAGGAATGCTGGGACGCCCCGCAGGCAGTGATCGAAGATGCCGCCGACGGGGAGGTGGCTGGCCGGGAAATCGAGAAGGGCTGGCTGCTGTGGCCGCCCATACGCTATTCCTACGATACGATCTCCGATGTGCGCGGCGTGGCCCCCGCCCCGCCCAGCGCGGTTCACCTGCTGGGTACCGACGATACCAAGCGCGACGTGCTGGCGCGGGTGATTTACGGCTTCCGGCTGTCGATCATCTTTACCATCATCGTCACCGTCACCGCTTCGGTTCTCGGCATCATTGCCGGGGCGGTGCAGGGATATTTCGGCGGCTGGACGGACCTGATCTTTCAGCGCGTGCTGGAAATCTGGGGATCCACCCCTTCCCTTTACATCATCATCATCCTTTTCGCGATCCTGGGGCGAAGTTTCTGGTTGCTGGTGTTCATCACCATCCTGTTCGGCTGGCCGGCACTGGTGGGGGTGGTGCGCGCCGAGTTCCTGCGCGCGCGCAATTTCGAATACGTGCGCGCGGCCCGGGCGCTGGGGGTGCGCAACCGGGTGATCATGTTCCGCCACATGCTTCCCAATGCCATGGTGGCGACGCTGACCATGCTGCCCTTCATCATCACGGGAACCATCGGCACGCTGGCCAGCCTTGATTTCCTCGGCTTCGGGTTGCCGTCCTCGGCCCCCTCTCTGGGGGAACTGACGCTGCAGGCCAAGCAGAACCTGCAGGCCCCATGGCTGGGCTTCACGGCCTTCTTCACCTACGCGATCATGCTCTCGCTGCTGGTGTTCATCTTCGAGGGTGTGCGCGATGCCTTCGATCCGAGGAAGACCTTCCAATGAGCGGCCTTCTGGAGGTGCGGGAGCTTTCGGTTTCGTTCCGGCAGGACGGGGCGCTGCACCCGGCGGTGCGCAACGTCTCGTTCTCGGTGGGTCGGGGCGAAACCGTGGCGCTGGTGGGCGAGAGCGGCTCGGGCAAGTCGGTGACGGCGCTTTCCACCGTCTCGCTGCTGGGAGACAACGCCCGGGTGTCCGGCTCCGTGCTCTATGGCGGGCGCGAGCTGATCGGCGCGTCGGAAAAGGAGCTGATGAAGGTGCGGGGCAACGACATCTCCTTCATCTTCCAGGAGCCGATGACCTCGCTCAACCCGCTGCACACGCTGGAAAAGCAGCTGGCCGAAAGCCTTGCCCTGCACCAGGGGCTGCACGGGCCGGCGGCGCGGGCGCGTATCATCGAGCTGTTGCAGAAGGTGGGCATAGCGGAGGCCGAATCGCGCCTCGGCGCCTACCCGCATCAGCTTTCGGGGGGGCAGCGGCAGCGGGTGATGATCGCCATGGCGCTGGCCAACGGTCCCGATCTGCTGATCGCAGATGAACCCACCACCGCGCTCGACGTCACCATCCAGGCCCAGATCCTCGAACTCCTGGCCCGGCTGAAGGCGGCCGAGAACATGTCGATGCTGTTCATCACCCACGATCTGGCTATCGTTCGCCGTATCGCCGACAGGGTCTGCGTGATGCGCGAGGGCGAGATCGTCGAGCGCGGCCCGACCGAAGAGATCTTCTCCAGCCCCCGCCACCCCTATACGGTGAAACTGCTCGGTGCCGAGGCCGTCGGCGCGCCCGCGCCGGTGCCCGAGGGGGCGCAGGAAGTGGCGCGCACCGAAAACCTGCGCATCTGGTTCCCCATCCAGCGGGGCCTTCTCAAACGCACCGTGGGCCATGTGAAGGCGGTCAATTCCGCCTCGCTTTCGGTGCGCGAGGGCGAAACCGTGGGCGTGGTCGGCGAAAGCGGCTCGGGCAAGACGACGCTTGCCCTGGCAATGATGCGGCTGATTCCGTCCGACGGCCCGATCGTCTTTCTCGGCCAGGACATCCAGGGCTGGAAATCCCGGCGCCTGCGTCCCTTGCGGCGGCACATGCAGATCGTGTTCCAGGATCCCTACGGCTCGCTCTCGCCGCGCATGACGGCCGAGGAGGTGATCGCCGAGGGGCTGAGCGTGCATGCGGTGGACCCCGGGCGCAACCGCCACGAGATGGTGGCCGAAGTCATGGAGGAGGTCGGGCTGGACCCGGCCACCATGCACCGCTACCCGCACGAGTTCTCCGGCGGCCAACGCCAGCGCATCGCCATCGCTCGCGCGATGATCCTGCGCCCGCGGCTGCTGGTGCTGGACGAGCCCACCTCGGCGCTCGACATGACGGTGCAGGTGCAGATCGTCGATCTGCTGCGCGAGCTGCAGCGCCGGCACCGGCTGGCCTATCTCTTCATCAGCCACGATCTGAAGGTCGTGCGGGCACTCTCGCACAAGGTGATCGTGATGAAGAACGGCGATATCGTCGAGGAAGGCCCGGCCGGGCAGGTCTTCGATGACCCGAAATCCGAATACACCCGCGCCCTGATGGCTGCCGCCTTCGAGGCCAGGGCCATCACCGCCTGACGAAAGCGCCCCTCCTTCTTCTGTCCGCAAGCACTCCGGGGGTCCGGGGGCAGCGCCCCCGGCACGCCGGCCTCAGCCCGGCCCGAACGGGGTGCAGGGCAGATCGCGCGCCTCGAGCCGGCGGCAGGCCAGGGCCGACATCTCTTCGCTCAGTCCCACGAAATTGGCCTCGAAGCCACGCGGGCCGCGCACCACCTTGCGCAGGGCCTCGTCAAGCGTCGCCATCTCGATGAGCGCCGTCTTCAGTAGCACCCGCTCGGCCTCGTAACGGGTGTTGAAACGGCCCACGTTGATGCCCCAGTTGCGTCCGCCCGAGGTGGAGACGCGGGTCACCACCACCGGCTGCTGGATGTCGGGCTCGATCGTGTTGCCGCTGCGCAGTGAGGCCAGGATCACCTCTGCCGGGCTCGGCGGCGGGGCGGGAGGCTCGGCCGTGGTGGCGCTCACCGCCTGCGCGGCGGCTTCCACGGCCTTGTTGATCTCTTCGGACATCGCCAGAAGCACGGCTTCGTCTGCGGGTTGCGGGGCAAGGCCATCGGGCCGCGGCATCGGCCGGACGGATCTGCGCAGCGGGCCTTCGCGGTTCACGCTGCGCCCGGCATCGGCATAGACTGGCGGCGCCGGACGGCGTACCGGAGCCTTGTCGGGGGCGCGGCGGAAGCCCAGGTCTAGCAGTTCGGCCACCTTCTTGTTGCGTGCCGCGGTGGACAGCCCGCCGAAGACGGTGGCGATGATCCGCTTGTTGCCGCGCTCGGCCGAGGCCACGAGGTTGAAGCCGGCGGCGCGGGTATATCCCGTCTTGATCCCGTCGGCGCCGGGGTAGCTGTCGAGAAAGCGCCGGTTGGTGTTGGAAACCTGACGGATGCCCGCGTTCGTGGTGCGGCGCGAGAACAGGTTATAATACTCGGGGTAGTCGTAGAACAGATGCCGGCCCAGCAAGGTCATGTCGCGGGCGGTGGAAAGATGGCCGGCCTCGGTCAGGCCGTTGGCGTTCTTGAAGGTGGTGCGGGTCATGCCCAGCGCCCGTGCCGTGCGGTTCATGCGTCGGGCGAAGGCGGCCTCCGAGCCCGAGATCGCCTCGGCGATCGCGGTGGCCGCGTCATTGGCCGATTTCACCGCCGCGGCCCGGATCAGGTAGCGCAGCTTGATCTTCTGTCCCGGCTTCAGCCCCAGTTTGGAGGGCGGCTCGTTGGCGGCCTTGCGCGAGACGGTGACCACGGTATCGAGCGAGATTTCACCCTTCTTGATCGCCTCGAAGGCGATGTAGAGGGTCATCATCTTGGTCAGCGAAGCCGGGTGCAGGCGGGTATCGGCGTTGCGCGCATACAGCACCTCGCCGGTGCGGGCATCCATCACCAGCGCGGCATAGGGGGCGGAACGGGCCTGCAGCGGAGGCAGCAGTGCCAGAACCGTCAGCCCCAACAGAAACAACCAGAAACGGACAACCTGCCCCAGACGTTTTTCCACGCCGCTTGCCTTTACTGCCTCACATGCCGGGGTCGTTGTTGCCCCGTGCCTTGTTGCTTGGTGCGAGGCTAGCACAGGCGGTTGAATCGGAAAATACCCAAAATTCAACAACTTTTCTCATTCTGCCCAGCCTGTGACGCCACATGTGGTGGTCAAATGGCCATGTTCCACAACATGGGGTGTGGGGCAGGCCGCGGGCCATTCCCTCACATCCTTCCGCGGCCCGGCAGCAGCGGGAGCTCATGCGCGGCGCAGCTCCTCCACCAGCACCGGCAACTCGCCGAGGTGGTCGATCCGGTGATAGCGCGCATGCCCCTCGGGGGGATCGTCATGTTCCAGCTCCCAGGTCATGCCATGGGGCACGAACACGCCCCGCCCCCCTGCCTTGATCGCCGGGATCACGTCGGATCGCATGGAGTTGCCCACCATCATTGCCTGCGCCGGGCCTTCGCCGTGGCGGGCGAAGACCGCACGGTAGATCTCCGGGGTCTTGTCCGAGACGATCTCGACCCCGTCGAACAGCTCTCCCAGCCCCGATTGCGCCAGCTTGCGCTCCTGGTCCAGAAGATCGCCCTTTGTGATCAGCAGGATACGGAACTCGGCGGCCAGCTCCTCGATCACTTCGCGGGCATGGGGCAGAAGCTCGATCGGGTGGCGCAGCATTTCCTGCCCGGCCTCGATCAGCTGGCGGATCACCGAGGCGGGCACGGCATCTTCCGTCACCTCGATGGCGGTCTCGATCATCGACAGGACGAAGCCCTTGACGCCGAATCCGTAGTGGCCGAGGTTGCGCCGCTCGGCCTCGAGCAGGCGCGCGGCCAGATGCCCGGGCTCGGCGTAATCGGCCAGCAGGGCGGCGAATCGCTCCTGCGTCAGGCGGAAGAGGTGTTCATTCTGCCACAGGGTATCATCGGCATCGAAGCCGATTGTCGTAAGTTTTTCCGCCATCCCGGCTCCAGAGGTTGCAAATCGTCGCGAGTTGGGCAACGCCCCCTTTTCACATGGAACGAACGGCTTATATAGTCCAGCCGAAGCATCCAACCTTTCCTGAACGGGGATTTTCCGCGTTGACCCTGATGCCATTCACGATGTCGGACGACAAGGACGGCCCCGACGGTGAAGCCGGGGTTGTTACCGCGACGCGCACGAAAACGAGGCGCCCGCCTCTGTACAAGGTGCTGTTGCTCAACGATGATTATACGCCGATGGAGTTCGTCGTTCATGTGCTGGAACGCTTCTTCGGCATGAATCACGCCCAGGCATTCGAACTGATGCTGACGGTTCACAAGAAGGGACTGGCGGTGGTCGGGGTATTTTCCTACGAGATCGCCGAGACCAAGGTCAGCCAGGTGATGGATTTCGCCCGCCGTCATCAGCATCCGCTTCAATGCACCATGGAAAGGGAATAGGGCGTAGCGGCCCTCGGCGGCATGGCAGGTTCTCGTCTGACACTCGCGCTTGAAAGCGGCGATTTCGCGCTGCCGGAAAGCGGGCGCATTGCCGTGCTGCGCCCGGTGGCGGGGTGGGATCTTTCGGCCCTGCCGCGCGACAGGATACATGTGGTGCAGGGCTTCTTCCCCGATCATCAGGCCTGGGCCGAGCGCGGCTATGCGGTTTCGAGATCCCCCGAGGGTGGATATGCCGCCGCGCTGGTCTGCCTGCCGCGCGCCAAGGCACATGCCCGCGCGCTGGTGGCGCAGGCGCGTGCGCTGGCCGGCGAGGGGCTGGTGCTGGTGGACGGGCAGAAGACCGACGGGGTGGAGAGCATCCTGCGCGATTGCCGCCGTGCCGGGGCGCGGGTGGAGGGCGTGCTCTCCAAGGCCCATGGCAAGCTGTTCTGGTTTACGGGCGGGGATTTCGCGGATTGGGAAGCGCTGGCCGGGACAAGAACGGCAGAAGGCTTCGTCACCCGCCCCGGCGTCTTTTCCGCCGACGGGGTGGATCGTGGCTCGCGCCTGCTGGCCGAGGCGCTGCCAGCGGGCCTTTCGGGCCGGGTGGCCGATCTGGGCGCGGGGTGGGGCTATCTGGCGGGGGCGGTCCTCGTCCATGAAGGGGTGAGCGAATGCCACCTGGTGGAGGCCGAGCACGACGCACTGGAATGCGCGCGCCTCAACGTCACCGATCCGCGCGCCCGCTTCCACTGGGCCGATGCCCGCAGCTTTGCCGGCGAGGCGGGCTTCGATCATGTCGTCACCAACCCACCCTTCCACACCAGTCGCGAAGCCGATACCGCCCTTGGCCAGGCCTTCGTGGCCGCCGCGGCCCGGCTTTTGCGCCCGCGCGGCACGCTGTGGCTGGTCGCCAACCGCCATCTGCCTTATGAAGCGTCCTTGCAGGCGGCCTTTGCGGAGGTGGCCGAAGTGGGCGGTGACAGTGGTTTCAAGCTGTTCCGCGCGGCGCGCCCGCGGCGGAACCGGAAAGGATGACCAGCCCGCAGCGGCTGGCGTGAACGGACAGGGACCGGGAAGATGTCATTCTCCATATCCGGCAAGACCGCCATCGTCACCGGCGCCGCCAACGGCATCGGCCTGGCGATCGCCCGCCATTTCGCCGACCATGGGGCCAACGTGATGTTCGCCGACATGGACGAGGACAGCCTGATAGAGCAGGTGGGCGACATCGCCGGCAAGGACGACAGCAACATACGCTACTTCGCCGGTGACCTGCGCGAGAAACTGGCCCAGGCCAACCTTCTTTCGGCCACGCTGGATGCCTTCGATCAGGTGGATATCCTTGTCAACGCCAGCCGCCAGGTGCTCTCCAGCGATCCGCTCGACCGCGACGATCGTTCTCTCGACGTGCTGCTGGAGCAAAATCTCAAGACGAGCTATCGCCTGTCACAGGTAGTGGCGCAACGGATGATCCGGCAGGCCGAACGGGAGGGGCGCGAGAACGGGCCGGTGGGTGCCATCGTCAATCTTTCTTCCATCGCCGCCCGGCGCAGCCGGCCCGACCTGCTGGCCTATTCCGTCTCCACCGCCGCGCAAGACCAGATGACCCGCTCGCTGGCCCTGGCGCTGGCGCCGCACCGTATCCGTGTCAACGGGGTGGCCATCGGCTCGGTGATGAGCACCTCCCTGCAGCAGGCGCTGCGCGGCGATGAGGAAAAGCGCCGCCAGATCACCGCTCACACACCACTGGGCCGGATCGCCGGGCCGGGAGAGCTGGCCGAGGTGGTGCAGTTCCTGGTGTCCGAGGCGGCCTGTTTCATCACCGGCCAGATCGTCACCGTCGACGGTGGCCGCACCCTGGTTGATTCGGTGCCCGCCTCATCGCACTGAAGGCTCTCAGGCTTCGGGATAGAGCCTGCGGCACTCCTCCACCACCGCCTCGGCCCGGGCCGCCAGGTCTTCGCGCTTGGCCAGCAGCTGTTTCAGCTTCGCCTGCTCGGCGTCGAGGTCGATGGCCACCGGCACTTCGCGGGTATAGGCCACCGGCACGTCGCACCACACCTCCTGCCCGTCGACCACCCCGCAGACCTGCGGTTCCAGCTCGAAATATTCTTCCTCCTTGATTGCGTAGCCCCGGCTGATATTCAGTTGCGTGGTCTGGATCAGCCCTTCGACGACGCGCAGATCCTTGGTGGCGTTGTCGATGCACTGCTGCTGGGGCGTGACGCAGGCGGCGAGAAAGAAGAACGTACCGATGAGATATGGCCGCATGGTGATACTCCGGGCAGGTTGCGATGGCGTCAGGATATGTCGTATGCGCCGGCTTGCAAAGCGGGACGGGAACGGGCCGGAACACGCGTGAAGGGAAGAGCGGGATGAGCGACGGATTCGAAGATGAAAAACAGCGGGCCTCGGCCTGGTTCCGCCAGCTGCGCGACGAAATCGTCGCCGCTTTCGAGGCGCTGGAAGATACCCAGCAGGCGGGCCCTTTCGCCGAGCGCCCTGCGGGCCGGTTCGAGGTGAGCGAGACCAGGCGCGCCTCCGAAGATGGCAGCGACGCCGGCGGCGGGCTGATGAGCGTGATGCGCGGTGGCCGGGTGTTCGAGAAGGTGGGCGTCAATGTCTCGACCGTCTACGGCATGCTTGATGAGGCCGCGCGCAAGTCGATGGCGGCGCGCGGAGTGCCGGGGCTGGACGACGATCCGCGCTTCTGGGCCTCGGGGATCTCGCTGGTGGCCCACATGCAGAACCCCCACACGCCTTCGGTGCACATGAACACCCGCATGTTCTGGACACCGGGCGCCTGGTGGTTCGGCGGCGGGGCCGATCTCAACCCCTGCATCGAGTATGATGAAGACACCGCCCATTTTCACGCCGTCCTGAAAGAGCACTGCGACCGCCACGATCCGGGCTACTATCCCCGCTTCAAGGCCTGGGCCGACGAATATTTCTTCGTTCCCCACCGAGGGCGCGCGCGCGGCGTGGGCGGCATCTTCTTTGACGATCACAACACCGGCGACTGGGAAGCCGATTTCGCCTTCACCCGGGATGCCGGCCGTGCCTTTCTGCCAGCCTTCCTGCCGGTTGCCGAACGGCGCCGCGACACTCCCTGGAGCGAGGCCGACAAGGACACGCAACTGATTCATCGCGGCCTCTACGCCGAATACAACCTGGTCTATGACCGGGGCACCAAGTTCGGCCTGGCCACCGGGCATGACGCCAATGCGGTGCTGATGAGTCTGCCTCCGCTGGCCAAGTGGATTTAGGCGGGCGGTCTTCGCCCCTCACCTCTCATAGGGGTGAGCACCGGCAGCACATCCAGCCCGGCTGCCTGCCATGCCCTGAAGCCGCCCTCGATATGCACCACGTTGTGCACCCCCATCTCGATCAGCCGCCGCCCGGCCAGCGCCGAGCGCCACGAGCTGGCGCAAAACAGCACGATCCGTTCCACGTCGTCGAAGTCGTTCTTGTAATATTCGCAAGCCGGATCCACCCAGAACTCCAGCATGTTGGCCGAGACATGCAGCGCGCCGGGAATGGTGCCGTCGCGCCACAACTCGCGGATGTCGCGAAGATCGACGAACAGGTTGTCCAGATCCTCGGCAAGTTCCGCGGCCTCCTGCGGGGTGATGCTTTTCACCGTCGCATTCGCCTCTTCCAGCAATTGCTGCGCCGTCTTCCTCATCCCGTGCCCCAGGTTCCTCTCTTCATCCTGCCGGAAAATGCTTCCGCGCGCGCGGCTCAGGCCTGGCCGCCGCGCACCGCCTCGATCATCCGGCTCACGTTCTCCGGGTCGGCGTCGGGGGTGATCCCGTGGCCCAGGTTGAAGATGTGCGGCCCGCCGGCGAAAGCGCGCACGATCCGCCGGGTTTCCTCCACCAGTTCCTCGCCGCCGGTGACCAGCAGACGCGGGTCGAGGTTGCCTTGAACGCAGCCGTCCACCTGCACATTGGCCGCGGCCCACTGGGCCGAGACCGAATTGTCCAGCGCCACGCAATCCGCGCCGGTTGCCCGGGCAAAGCCCACATAGCGCGGCCCCGCCTCGCGCGGGAAGGCGATGACGGGCACCCCGGGATGGCGTGCCTTCAGTGCGGCGATGATCCGTTTCGCAGGCGCCACGGCGTAGGCGTCGAAATCCTCTCCCTTCAAGGAGCCCGCCCAGCTGTCGAACAGCTTCACCACCTCTGCGCCAGCCTCGATCTGGCGGGAAAGATAGCCGATGGTGGCCTCGGTGATCCGCTCCAGCAGGGCCTCGAAGGTGGCCCTGTCTTCGCGCATCAGCGCATGCGCCGGGCCCTGATCGGGGGTGCCGCGCCCGGCGATCATGTAGGTGGCCACCGTCCATGGCGCCCCGGCAAAGCCGATCAACGCGGTCTCGGGCGGCAATTCGCGGGCCAGGATGCGCACGGTCTCGTAGACGGGTGCGAGGCGGTCATGGATGTCCTCCGGCCCCTTCAGCTGCGCCAGATCGGCCGCGGTGTTGACGGTGGAAAGCCGCGGGCCTTCGCCGGTCTCGAAACGCAGTTCCGCCCCCAGCGCTTGGGGCACCAGCAGGATGTCGGCAAACAGGATCGCCGCGTCGAAACCGTAGCGCCGTATCGGCTGCAAGGTGACCTCGGCCGCCAGTTCCGGCGTGTAGCACAGGCTGAGGAAATCCCCTGCCTGCGCCCGCGTGGCACGGTACTCGGGCAGATAGCGCCCGGCCTGGCGCATCATCCAGATGGGCGGGGTGTCCTGCACCTCTCCCGCCAGTGCCCGCATCAGTTTCTTCATTTCGGCCATGTCCCGCCCCTTCGTTCTTTCGCCACGGTGGTCGAGCCCCTGCAACAATTTGTCAAGCGTGCAGGCTGTTGTCACGACCCTGTGACGCAAGTAGAGACAGGGCATGACATCGCATCTTCCCAGCCCCTCAGCTCCGCTGAAGATCGGCACCCGCGGCTCGCCGCTGGCGCTGGCCCAGGCCCATGAAACCCGCACCCGCCTGGCAAGGGTCTTCGCCCTGCCCGATGAGGCCTTCGAGATCGTGGTGATCTCCACCACCGGAGATCGGGTCCAGGATCGCCCGCTCAAGGAACTCGGCGGCAAGGGGCTGTTCACCAGGGAAATCGAAGAGGCGCTGCTTTCGGGCGGTATCGACATCGCCGTGCATTCGATGAAGGACATGCCGGTGGAGCAGCCCGCCGGGCTGGCGCTCGACTGCTTCCTGCCGCGCGAGGACGTGCGCGATGCCTTCGTTTCGCTTGGCGAGGGCGGGCTGGCCGATCTGTCCGAGGGGGCGGTGGTGGGTACCTCGAGCCTGCGCCGGCGCGCGCAGCTGCTCAACCGCCGGCCCGATCTTCAGGTGGTGGAGTTTCGCGGCAACGTACAGACCAGGCTGCGCAAGCTGCGCGAGGGGGTGGCCGAGGCCACCTTTCTGGCGATGGCGGGGCTCAACCGGCTGAACATGGCCGATGTGCCGCGCGTGGCCATCGCACCCGACGAGATGCTGCCCGCCGTGGCCCAGGGCGCCATCGGGATCGAGCGGCGCGGGGACGATACACGCGTTGCCGAAATGCTCGCGGCGATCCACCACGCCGAAACCGGTCTGCGCCTGGCCGCCGAGCGCGCCTTTCTGGCCGAGCTGGACGGCTCGTGCCAGACCCCGATCGCCGGGCTGGCGGAGATCGGCGGCGCCGGCCTGCGGCTGCGCGGCGAGGTCCTGCGCACCGATGGCTCCGAGGCGCTGGCCGACGAGATGACCGGCGCGGTGGAAGACGGCCCCGAGATGGGCCGCGAAATGGCACGCAAGCTGCTGGCACGGGCAGGCGAAGGCTTCTTCGACTGGCGCTGAGCCGTCCCGGCACCCCGGCCTTCTTCTGTCGGGAAATACTCTCGGGGGTGAATGCGCCGTCAGGCGCAGAGGGGGCAGACAGCCCCCTCTTGCATGAGCGCATGAAAGGAGAGCGCACCCGCTGCGCCTCCCTCTACCCCGGGGGCAGCACCTTGCCGGGGTTCATGATGTTTTCGGGGTCGAGCGCGGCCTTGATGCTGCGCATCACGTCCAGCGCCACCGGATCCTTGCGCCGGGCCATGGAGGGGCGCTTGGACAGCCCGATCCCGTGTTCGGCCGAGAAAGAGCCGCCCAGCTCCAGCACCACGTCCTCGACCATCTCCATGATCGCATCCAGATGCGCCGGATCGTCACGTCCAGGCCAGACGGAATAATGCAGGTTGCCATCGCCCAGATGGGCCACGGTGATGCTCTCGGCGGCCGGGTCCAGCCGTGCCAGCCGCTCTTCGGCGCGCTCCAGGAAGGTGGCCACCGCATCGAGCGGCACCGCCACGTCATTGTCCACCCGCGGGCTGCGGCTCATGGCCAGGCGCGCCGCGGCCTCGCGGATTTCCCACATCCGTGCGCGCTGGCCCTCCGAGCGCGCCACGATGGCGTCTTCCGCAAGCCCGGCCTCCATCATCTCGGCCAGCGCGTTTTCCAGCAGTTCCACCAGCGGCACCGTGCCGTCCTCCCGCGCGGTCGTATCGCGGGCGGCGGTGGCAGTCAGTTCCACCAGGATGGTCACGTCACGATCATGGCCCAGCGGCGGGGTCAGTTCCGGTTTCACTTCGCGCAGCCGCGCCATGTAGCTGCGCGGCATGTATTCGAAGGCCTCGACCATGCCGCCGGTTTCCTCCTGCAGGCGGTTGAGCAGGGTCAGCGCATCATTCAACGAGCGCGCCGCCAGCATCGCGGTGGCGTGGGCGCGGGGCTTCGGCACCAGCTTGAGCACCGCGGCGGTGATCACGCCCAACGTGCCCTCGGCGCCGATGAACAGATCGCGCAGGTCATAGCCGGAGTTGTCCTTGTGCAGCTCGCTCATCAGGTTCATCACCCTCCCATCGGCCAACACCACCTCCAGCCCGAGGCACAGCGCCCGGGCATTCCCGTAGCGCAGCACGTTGGACCCCCCGGCATTGGTGGCAAGACATCCCCCCACCATCGCCG
This sequence comes from Paracoccaceae bacterium, assembly GCA_026982515.1. Taxonomy (GTDB): domain Bacteria; phylum Pseudomonadota; class Alphaproteobacteria; order Rhodobacterales; family Rhodobacteraceae; genus S012-89. Next base: position 1,875 of record JALSGY010000332.1, on the reverse strand, counting down.
AACCGCGCGCCCCGAAGAACAGCGGGAAGGCCAGGCCCCGATCCGCCACCGCCTCGTGCAGGCGGGCCAGCACCACCCCGGCCTCGACGACGGCCACCCGCGCCTGCGGGCGGATCTCGCGGATAGCGTTCATCCGCTCCAGCGAGAGCATCAGCGCCCCTCGCGCATGGGTGCCGCCCACCAGCCCGGTATTGCCCGAGACCGGCACCACCGGCGTGCCGCTGCGGCTGGCAAGGCGCATGACGGCGCTGACCTCGGCGGTATTGCCCGGACGCACGACCGCCAGCGGCTCGGCCTCGTATCTTCCCATGAAATCGCGTCCGTAACCGGCCGCATCCTTCCCCGTGAGCAGGTTGGAGGCGCCAACGATTCCGGCCAGTTCACCGATCAGATCCATGGCCTTTCTCCTTCGCCTGTTCCTCAAAAGCCCCCGCGAAGATTTCGCGAAGGCGGTTCTTCTGCACCTTGCCCATGGTGTTGCGCGGCAGCGCCTCCACCACGAAGATCTTCTTCGGCAGCTTGAATTTCGCCAGGCTGCGCGCGGCTTCGGCCAGGATGGCCCGCGGATCGGGGCGGCGGCCGGGGCGGGGCACCACGACCCCCACGACCCCTTCGCCGAAATCGGGGTGAGGCACCCCGATCACCGCGCTTTCCAGCACGTCGGGGTGGGCGTCCAGCACCTCTTCCACCTCCTTGGGGTAGACGTTGAAACCGCCGGTGATGATCAGATCCCTGGCCCGGCCGACGATCACCACGTAGCCGTCCTCGTCGATATAGGCCATGTCGCCGGTGATGAAGAAGCCGTCTTCCCGCAACTCGGCGGCGGTCTTTTCCGGCATCTGCCAGTAGCCCTTGAACACGTTGCGCCCGCGCACCTCGATGATACCGATCTCGCCGTCGGGCAGGGGCTCGCCGGTTTCGGGATGGGTGATCTTCAGCTCCACCCCCGGCAGGGGCGGGCCCACGGTGCCGGCCTTGCGCGGCCCCGCGTAGGGGTTGGAGGTACTCATGTTGGTCTCCGTCATCCCGTAGCGCTCCAGGATGCGGTGGCCGGTGCGCTCCTCGAAGGCGCGGTGGGTTTCGGCCAGCAGCGGCGCCGAGCCGGAGGTGAACAGCCGCATGTGCCCGGCCAGATCGCGGGTGAAGCGGGGATCGTCCAGCAGCCGGGTATAGAAGGTGGGCACCCCCATCATGGAAGTGGCGCGCGGCAGGGTCTCGATCACCCGGTCGGTGTCGAACTTCGGCAGGAAGATCATCGAGGCCCCGGCCAGCAGCACACAGTTGGTGGCCACGAACAGCCCGTGGGTGTGGTAGATCGGCAGGACGTGAAGCAGCACATCCGTGGCCGAAAAGCGCCACTCGCGGGTCAGCACCTCGGCGTTGGAGAGCAGGTTGTCATGGGTCAGCATGGCGCCCTTGGAACGGCCGGTGGTGCCCGAGGTGTAGAGGAAGGCGGCCAGATCGTCGGGGCCGCGCTGCACGGTTGCGAAGCGGGTGGGCATGCCCGCCGCGATCTCGGCGAAGCTGCCTGTGCCATCGGCGGCCAGCGTCAGCAGCCGCGCCCTGGCGGCAGCGGCCACGGGGGCCAGCGCGGCCTTGCCCGCGGGGTCGCACAGCAGCACCCGCGCGCCGGAGTTTTCCACGAAATAGGCCACCTCGGAGGGGGTGTAGGCGGTGTTGAGAGGCAGAAAGATCACGCCAGCGCGCACCGCCGCGGCATAAAGCGCCAGGGCCTGCGGCGACTTGGCTACCTGCACCGCAAGCCTGTCGCCGGGCGTCAGCCCGAGGCTGCCCAGTGCGTTGGCGTATTGCGCGGCCAGATCGAGGAAGCGGCGATAGCTGAAGCGCCCGCCGCCGGGAAGTTCGAGGAATGTC
>JALSGY010000331.1 GCA_026982515.1 Paracoccaceae bacterium | reverse complement strand
CGCGCCCGTTGAGAAAGGAATGAGCGATGCGATACTGGCTGTTCAAGTCCGAACCCTCCACCTGGAGCTGGGACCAGCAGGTGGCCAAGGGGGACGAGTGCGAGGAATGGGACGGGGTGCGCAACTATCAGGCGCGCAACAACATGCGGCAGATGAAGGTCGGGGATCTGGGCTTCTTCTACCATTCGATGAAGGAAAAGGCGATCGTGGGTATCGTCGAAGTCTGCACCGAAGCGCATCCCGACAGCACCACGGACGATCCGCGCTGGGAATGCGTGGACATCAGGGCCGTGCGCCCGATGCCGCGCCCGGTGACGCTGGAGATGTGCAAGAGGGACCCCCGCCTGAAGGACATGGTGCTGGTCAACAACTCCCGGCTGTCGGTGCAGCCGGTGAGCGAGGAAGAGTGGAAGGTGGTCTGCGAGCTGGGCGGCCTGTAACCGGCCTGCCTGGCCTGCGCGAATCTCACTCATCCGGGCCGCGCCCCCGGGCGGGTGACAAGTGATCGGACACGAACATTCGTTGGACGAAAGGGCGGGGATAACTCGCCAAGGTACGGCTGCTCCGGCGTGCCATGCCTTTCGGAGGGATGCACAGGTGACGAAGAGGCCGAAAAAAGGAGGGCCCCGACCCCCCGGGACCCTCCTCCACCCCACGTGCTCCCTCAGCACCACACGTGTTTTGTAAAAGGTCCCGGCCGTCCTAGCCTGCGGGTTGAAACTAGCCGGAACGGCCGCGCGGGGCAAATGCCAAATGTCTATGGTTTCAGTAAAAACATGCCGTTTTCGGCAGATATTCCTTAACCACGGATTCTGCGCGCAGGCGCGGGATAATGATGCCGGTCCTCGGCGGGGCGGCCGCATCCACACCGCGCCGCAGGTCAGCCAAAGACGTCTTCCTTGTCAAAATACTTGACCAGCATGTAATAAACGACGGCGCGATACTTGTTGCGTTCCGAACGGCCGTAGACCTCGATCACCGAATCGATCGCCTCCATCAGATCGGGCCCGTCCGGCAGGCCAAGTTTCCCGATCAGGAAGTTTTTCTTGATCGTTTCAAGCTCTCCCTGCTGGGTTGCAGAAACCGTGGAGGCATCAGCATTGTAGATCGCCGGTCCGCAGGCGATGGTTACCTTCGTCAGAAGGTCCATGTCGGGGATGATGCTGCACTTGTTCTTCAGATCATCGGCATAAACTGCTATGAGCTCATCTCTTCGTCCCATTCCTATTCTCCATCCATTGCCGGGCGCGCCCGAAAAAACCGGACCCGCAGGGCGGGCCCGGTTCCAAGGCTATTCCCGAAAGCCGCCGCCGAACAGGTAATTCTGGCGGCGGATTTCCCCTTGCGGGAATTGCACTCAGTAGCGGTAGTGTTCCGGCTTGTAGGGGCCGTCCACCGTCACGCCGATGTATTCGGCCTGATCGGGGCGCAGCTGCGTCAGCTTCGCGCCGATCTTGTCGAGATGCAGCCGCGCCACCTTCTCGTCGAGGTGCTTGGGCAGGATGTAGACCTTGTTCTCGTACTGGTCGCCGCGGGTCCACAGTTCGATCTGGGCCAGCACCTGGTTGGTGAAGGAAGCCGACATCACGAAGCTGGGGTGGCCGGTGGCATTGCCGAGGTTCAAGAGGCGCCCCTCGGACAGCAGGATGATCCGGTTGCCCGAGGGCATCTCGATCATGTCCACCTGATCCTTGATGTTGGTCCACTTGTGGTTCTTCAGCGCTGCCACCTGAATTTCGTTGTCAAAATGGCCGATGTTGCCGACGATCGCCATGTCCTTCATCTCGCGCATGTGCTCGATGCGGATCACGTCCTTGTTGCCGGTGGTGGTGATGAAGATGTCGGCCTCCTTCACCACGTCTTCCAGGCGCACCACCTCGAACCCGTCCATTGCCGCCTGAAGCGCGCAGATCGGGTCTATTTCAGTGACTTTCACCCGCGCCCCGGCCCCGCGCAGCGAGGCGGCCGAGCCCTTGCCCACGTCGCCATAACCGCAGACCACGGCCACCTTGCCGGCCAGCATCACGTCGGTGGCGCGGCGGATGCCATCGACCAGGGATTCGCGGCAGCCATACTTGTTGTCGAACTTCGATTTGGTGACCGAGTCGTTGACATTGATCGCCGGGAAGGGCAGGCGGCCCTCCTTCATCAGCTCGTAGAGGCGATGCACGCCGGTGGTGGTTTCCTCGCTCACGCCCCTGATCGCGTCGCGCTGGGCG
>JALSGY010000330.1 GCA_026982515.1 Paracoccaceae bacterium | reverse complement strand
TAGCAATCGAGCTCGGCCCGGTCGAGGCCGGCCAGCTTGGTATCGGCGAAGGGGCCGAGGATGAGATCCATCTCCTTCGTGCCCCGCCGCCACGAGCGCATGCGCATCCGCCGCAGCCGGGTTTCCAGGGGTTCGGCGGTTTTCGTTCCGGTCATCTCGGCGCTCCTTCAGGGCGGCCCGTCGCGCATGCCGGCCGGGTTTCGTCTGTCCGCCTGCCCGTGGCCTGCCTTTCGCGCTTGATCGGGGCTGGTGCGCACCCTAGGACATGCGGGAGCGATGTTCAAACCGGAGTCCGCCGATGGCCTTCCTCGCCGACAAGCTGGCGCGGGTGAAGCCCTCGCCCACCATTGCCGTCAGCGCCCTGGCGGCCGAGCTGCAGGCCGCCGGCCGCGACGTGATCGCGCTGGGCGCGGGGGAACCTGATTTCGACACCCCCGAGCACATCAAGGCGGCAGCGCGGGCGGCGATCGACGCGGGGCGCACGAAATACACGGCGGTGGACGGAATCGCCGAACTGAAGGAAGCGGTGTGCGAGAAGCTGCGCCGCGACAACGGGCTGGAATACACGCCGGCGCAGGTCAGCGTGGGAGCGGGCGGCAAGCAGGTGCTCTTCAACGCCCTGGCCGCAACCCTTGACGAGGGCGACGAGGTGATCATCCCCGCCCCCTTCTGGGTGAGCTACCCCGACATGGTGCGCCTGGCCGGCGGTGTGCCGGTGGTGGTGACGGCGGGCCCCGAGACCGGATTCAGGCTGACCCCCGCCCGGCTGGAGGCGGCGATCACCCCGCGCACCAAGTGGCTGATACTGAACTCGCCCGCCAATCCCACCGGGGCAGGCTATTCCCGGGCCGAGATGAAGGCACTGACGGATGTGCTGATGCGCCATCCCCATGTACGGGTGCTCAGCGACGACATCTACGAGCACCTGGTATTCGACGGGTTCGAATTCTGTACCCCGGCCGAGGTGGAGCCGGGGCTGAAAGGGCGCACCCTGACGGTCAACGGCGTGTCCAAGGCCTATGCGATGACCGGCTGGCGGATCGGCTACGGGGCCGGACCGGAAGAGCTGATCGCGGCGATGCGCAAGATCCAGTCGCAGTCCACATCCAGCCCCTGTTCCATCAGCCAGTGGGCGGCGGTGGCGGCGCTTGCCGGGCCGCAGGACTTCCTGGAGGAATGGCGCGCGGTGTTCCGCCGGCGGCGCGATCTGGTGGTGGAAGGGCTGAACGCGGCCCCCGGCATCGACTGCCCGGTGCCGCAGGGGGCCTTCTATGTCTATCCCTCGATCGAGGGGTGCATCGGGCGCACCTCTGCCGGGGGCACGGAAATTTCGGATGACGAGGCCTTCGCCCGCGCCCTGCTGGAGGAAGAGGGCGTGGCGGTGGTTTTCGGTGCAGCCTTCGGGCTTTCGCCGCACATCCGGGTCAGCTACGCTACCTCGGACGAGGCGCTGGAGGAGGCCTGCGCCCGCATCCGGCGGTTCTGCGCCGGGCTGAAGTGAAAGGTGAATTCATGAGCAGCGCCCTGCCGGAATACTATTTCCGCGTCCGCGAGAACGGCGCCTTCGTGTTCCGGGTCGATACCGGGAACCGGCACAACCGCATCGAGATGGACCAGATCGCCGTGGTCAACGTGAAGAATGGCGAGATCAGGCCCCACGGCGACAGGGTGCTGAGCCCCCGCGACATGGAGGAGATCGGCGCATGGATGAAGGCGCGGGCCGCGTTGCTGGCCAGGCGCGAGATCGACGACATCCACCGCACCATCGACCACCTCAACCTCACCGCCCACTGGGCCAATTCGCGCGCTACCGACGAGCAGCTCGAAGAGGTCACCGATGCCTTGCTGATGGCGATGCACGACCTGCGCTCGGTGCTGGTGCGCAAGAAGGCCGACCGCCTGAAGGCCGGCAAGAGCAGCGGAAAACCGGCGGAACAAGCCCCGAACACACGGAAATGAGCCAAAGGAAAACCATTACATGGGATTGCAGAGAACCCTGACCGGATTGCCGGAAAATTCGGCTATGCGTTCGTGAAGGCCCATCATCTGGAATTGCTTTATCAGCACAGCTACAAGGGCGGATACGAGGAATACAGGAAGATCCAGATCTTTCATAACAAGCGCAAGCTCGAAAAGGTCTGGGCCGATGAAGATACCCTGTCCGAGATCGCCGGGCACATGAAGAAGGCGGGTATCGCCCCCGAACGCGGCATCTGCCACGGG
>JALSGY010000329.1 GCA_026982515.1 Paracoccaceae bacterium | reverse complement strand
CACCGCGCTGATTCCGGGGGCCGATGTGCGCCCCGCGGCCCTGCCGCTGCTGCTGGCGCGTTTCGATGCCAGTATTTTCGCTGCTGCCCCAGGGGTTTACCGGCAGATGTTGCGCCATGACTTCCCGCCCCTGCCAAGGCTGCGCCACGGGCTTTCGGCGGGCGAGAAACTGCCCCAGGCCACCCGCGAGGCCTGGCGCGCCGCTACCGGGCGCGAGATCTACGAGGCCTACGGGATGTCCGAGTGCTCCACCTTCATCTCCGCCCGTCCCGGCAAGCCGGCCCCTCCCGGCACGCTGGGTTTTCCCCAGCAGGGGCGTCGGGTGGCGGTTGTCGTCGGCGACGCGCCGGCCAGGGTGGGCGAGCCCGGGGTGATCGCCATATCCCGTCGCGATCCGGGGCTGATGCTGGGCTATCTCGGGGCCGAGAAGGAAACCCGCGCCCGCTTTCGCGGCGAGTGGTTCCTTACCGGGGACATCGGCGTGATGGACGAGGATGGTGCCGTCACCTTCCTGGGGCGCAACGACGACATGATGAATGCCGGCGGATTCCGGGTCTCGCCGATCGAGGTGGAGACGGCGATGCGCCTGCATCCGGCGATCACCGATTGCGCCGCGGTCGAGCATGAGGTGCGCCCCGATGTGCGGGTGATCGCGCTGTATTACACCGCCGAACACCCGCTGCCCGAGGAGGAGCTGGCCCGCCACGCCGCCGCCAGCCTGGCCCGCTACAAGCAGCCGCGCCTGTTTCGCCACCTTCCCGCCCTGCCCCGCGGCAGCAACGGGAAGATCCTGCGCAAGGCGCTGCGCGGCGGGCCATAGGCCGCATCCAGCCGCCATCTTGCGGCTGGCCTTCGCCGGCGCTTTGCGCAAAGATCGCCCCGAAGGGAGGCGCGATGATCAAGCTCGACATATTGTCAGATCCGATCTGCCCGTGGTGCTACATCGGCAAGACGCACCTGGAACGGGCGCTGGAGGCACGCCCCTCTCATCCCTTCACCATCGAGTGGCACCCCTACCAGCTGAACCCGGACATGCCCCCCGAGGGCATGGACCGGCGCGAATATCTCGAGGTCAAGTTCGGCGGCAGGGAGGGGGCGGTCTCGGTCTATTCCCGGATCGCCGAAGCCGCCGAGACCGCGGGGGTGGAGCTCGACCTCGCCGCCATCGAACGCACGCCCAACACCCTCGATGCCCACCGGCTGATTCACTGGGCCGGAATCGAGGGGCGCCAGAACGCGGTGGTCACGGCACTGTTCAGGGCCTATTTCCGCGAAGGCCGCGACATCGGCGACAGGCAGGTTCTGTGCGATATCGCCGAAAAGGCGGGCATGGAACGGGACGTGGTCGAACGCCTGCTGCAGGGCGAGGCCGACCGCGACGACATCCGCAGGCGCGACCGCCACGCCCGCGAGATGGGCGTCACCGGGGTGCCCACCTTCGTGATCGCCAACCAGCACGCGGTGTTCGGGGCGCAGACGCCGCAATTCTGGGCGCAGGTGATCGACGAGATGTCGCGCCAGATCCCCCAGAGCTCGGGATGAGGCCCGAACGCCGACTGTCATTGCCGGAATTCGTGGCGCTGATGGCGCTTCTCTTCGCCACCGTGGCCTTCTCCATCGATGCCATGCTGCCCGGCTTCCCGCAGATTGCCGCCGAGCTGACCCCGGCCGCCGTCAACCGGGTGCAGCTGATGGTCACCGCCTTCATGCTGGGGCTGGGGGTGGGCACCCTGTTTGCCGGCCCGCTTTCCGATTCCTTCGGACGCAAGGCGGTGGTCACCGCGGGGCTGGCAATCTACATGGCCGGCGCGCTGCTGGCCTGGCTGGCGCAATCGCTGGAACTGGTGCTGGCCGCGCGCATGATCCAGGGGCTGGGGGCCGCGGGGCCACGGGTGGCCCCGATGGCCATGGTGCGCGATCTTCATGCCGGCCGGAAGATGGCGCAGATCCTTTCGTTCATCACCACCGTCTTCATGCTGGTTCCGGCGCTGGCGCCGCTGGCGGGGGCGGCGATCATCGGGCAGTGGGGCTGGCGGGCGATCTTCGCCGCCTTTGCGGTTTTCGCCCTGGTCGGCGGGCTGTGGCTGAACCTGCGCCAGCCCGAGACCCTGCCCCGGGAAAGGCGCCGCCCCTTCCGCCCGGCGCCGATCCGGGCCGCGGTGGCCGAGATCGTCGCCAATGCGCATGTGCGCCGCCATACCCTGGTGCTGACGCTCGGATTCGCGGTGC
>JALSGY010000328.1 GCA_026982515.1 Paracoccaceae bacterium | reverse complement strand
CTGAAGGCCGCCGGGTTCAGGTTCTGCGGGCCGACCATCACCTATGCCTTCATGCAGGCGGTGGGCATGGTCAACGACCACGTGGTCAGCTGTCCGCGCCATGCCCAGGTAGCGGCAATGGCCTGAGTCGGGGCTCAGCCCTCGCCGGCGATCAGGGTGCGGATGATCGCGAAGGCGCTCTCGCTGTCCCACTCGGCATCGCCGCGCACCCGGGCGATCTCCCGGCCCTCGCGGTCAAGCAGCATGGTGGTGGGCAGGCCGAATACGGCCATGTCGCGGCCCAGGGTTTGTTTCGGGTCCAGCAGGATCGGCAGGTTCGTCACCCCGATTTCCCGGAAGAAGCGGCGGATGCCGGGCAGCGGATTGCGCCCGGTGGCGATGGTCACCACCTCGAAATTCTCGCCGCCGAACTCGTTCTGCAGGGCTTCCAGCGCCGGCATCTCGCGGCGGCAGGGCACGCACCAGGTGGCCCAGAAGTTGAGCAGCACGTATTTGCCCTTCCACTGCTCCAGCCGGTATTCGTTGCCCTCCGGATCGGTGAAGGGAATCTGCGAAACCTCACGCGGCTCGGAAAACACCAGCTTCTTCATCGTCCCCTCGCGCAGCGCCTCCAGATGGGCGACATCGGCGAGGGCGGCATTTGCACCAAGGGCAAGGGCCGTGTAGAGGACGGCGAGACGAAACCAGCGCATGAAACCCTCCGGGGACGTATGACATGACCATCAAGACCCAGAACACGATGTGGGGCGGGCGTTTTGCCGCCGGGCCCGATGCGATCATGGAGGCGATCAACGCCTCGATCGGCTTCGACAGGCGGCTCTATGCCCAGGACATCGCGGGGTCCCGCGCCCATGCCGCCATGCTGGCGGCCACGGGCATCATTACCGATAAAGATGCCGAGGCGATCAGGGAAGGCCTGCTCACGGTCTTGTCAGAGATAGAGGCCGGGGAGTTCCCGTTTTCCGCCGAACTCGAGGACATTCACATGAATGTCGAGGCCCGGCTGAAGGAAATCATCGGGGAGCCCGCCGGCCGCTTGCACACCGCGCGCTCGCGCAACGATCAGGTGGCCACCGATTTCAGGCTGTGGGTGCGCGAGCAGATCGACGCCGCGGTGGAGGGTCTCACCGCGCTGATCCGTGCGCTTCTGACCCAGGCCGAGGCCGGGGCCGACTGGGTGATGCCGGGCTTTACCCATCTGCAGGTGGCCCAGCCTGTGACCTGGGGCCATCACATGATGGCCTATGTGGAGATGTTCGGCCGCGACATCTCCCGTTTGGAGGACGCCCGGGCGCGGCTGAACGAATGCCCCCTGGGCGCGGCGGCGCTGGCCGGCACTTCCTTTCCCATCGACCGCGAGATGACGGCCCGCGCGTTGGGCTTCGATCGCCCGGCGGCCAATTCGCTCGATGCGGTCAGCGACCGCGATTTCGCGCTGGAGTTCCTTTCTGCTGCCTCGATCTGCGCCATGCACCTGTCGCGGCTGGCCGAGGAGCTGGTGATCTGGTCCTCGGCCCAGTTCCGCTTCGTCACCCTCTCGGACCGGTTCTCGACCGGCTCGTCGATCATGCCGCAGAAGAAGAACCCCGACGCGGCCGAGCTGATCCGGGCCAAGATCGGGCGCATCTTCGGGGCCAATGTGGCGCTGATGATGGTGATGAAGGGGCTGCCCTTGGCCTATTCCAAGGACATGCAGGAGGACAAGGAACAGGTCTTCGACGCCGCCGACAACCTGATGCTGGCGCTGGCCGCGATGGAAGGCATGGTGCGCGACATGACGGCCAACCGCGAGGCCCTTCGCGAGGCCGCGGCCACCGGCTTTTCCACCGCCACCGATCTGGCCGACTGGCTGGTGCGCGAGCTGAACCTGCCGTTCCGCGAGGCCCATCACGTCACCGGCCGGCTGGTGGCCATGGCCGAATCCAGCGGCTGCGATCTGCCCGATTTGTCGCTCGATGAGATGAAATCCGCCCATCCGGGCATCACGAATGCGGTATTCGGCGTGCTGGGGGTTGAGAACTCGGTGGCCTCTCGCACATCCTATGGCGGGACCGCACCGCAAAACGTGCGTGCCCAGATCGCCCGCTGGAAGGAGAAGCTGGAATGAAACATTCTGCAGCCATCCCGCGCCCGGCCAGCCACCCTGCCGTGCCTGCGGCCCGTCGCCGCGCGCCCTGGGCCATCGGGCTGGGGGCGCTGCTGTTTCTTGCCGCCTGTGGCGCCGACGGCAAGCCGATCGCGCCG
>JALSGY010000327.1 GCA_026982515.1 Paracoccaceae bacterium | reverse complement strand
CACCCCCGCCAGCGAGCGCACCGCGTAGGCGCCGCGTGAATAGCCGAACAGGAATATCCTGTCCCCGGGGCGATAGCGCGAGGCGAGGAAGCCGTAGGCGCGCCGGATCTGGCGGTTGATGCCGCGCCCCTCGATCACGTCGCGCACATGGCGCCATCCCAGCCACTGCACGCCCTGCTCGTAGCGGATCGACACATGCGCCGCCGGCGCCACCTCCCGCAGGAGCTTGTAGGTCAGCCCGGCGTTCGTCTCCAGTCCCGCCTCCAGAGAAGAGAGCGTGCCGTCGAGAATCACCACATGATCGACCCGCCCGCGTTTCAGCGGCGAGGCGGTGGTCCGCACCCGCGGAGGCAGCCGCAGCCACCTCCTTATCCTGTCACTCAGCCGCACCTTTGCTTTCGTTCAGCCATTGCCAGACCCGCAGCGGCGTGAACGGCATGTCCACCCGCCGGATTCCCTTGTCGTGCAGCGCATCCTGCACCGCATTGGCCACCGCCGCCAGCGCGCCCACCGTGCCCGCCTCGCCGCAGCCCTTCATGCCCATGACATTGGCGGTCGAGGGCACCGGCTCGGTGGTGAACTTCATCCACGGCACATCGCCCGCCCGCGGCATGGCGTAATCCATGAAGGTGGCGGTAAGCAGCTGGCCGTCCTCGTCATGGACCACCCGCTCGCACAGCGCCTGACCCAGCCCCTGGGCCACGCCCCCGTGCACCTGTCCTTCCACCAGCATCGGGTTGATCAGGTTGCCGAAATCGTCGGTGACGGTGTATTTCACCACCCGCACCAGCCCCGTCTCGGGCTCGATCTCCACCTCCGCGACATGCGCCCCGTTGGGGTAGGAGCGCCCGGGCAGACGGGCACGCTCATGCACCCTCAGCAGCTCCTCGCGGCCGGCCGCGCGGGCCATTTCGGCCACCTCCAGCATGCTCGGCGCCACGTTCGAGCCCTTGACGCGGAACCTCACGTCGTCGAAGGCCACATCCTCGGGCGCCACCTCCAGCTCCTCGGCCAGGAAGGCGCCGAACTGCCGGATGATCGTGCCCACCGTGGCCAGGGTGGCGTTGTTCTGGGTGGTGGCCGAGCGCGACCCCCCGGTGCCGCCGCCCTGCTCTATCAGGTCGCTGTCGCCCTGGATCACCCGGATGTTTTCCAGCGGGATCCCCGTCTGGTCCGACAGGAAGCTGGCAAAGGCGGTCTCGTGCCCCTGACCGTTCGACTGGGTGCCCACGTAGAGATTCACCGTGCCGTCGGGCAGGAACTCCACCGTCGCCCCCTCGCTGGGGTCGCCAAGGATCGATTCGATGTAGAACGACAGCCCGATGCCGCGCAGCCGCCCGCGCGCCTCGCTCTCGGCCCGCCGGGCGGCAAAGCCGGCACAGTCGGCCTCTTCGGTGGCGCGCGCCAGCACCTTGTGGAAATCGCCCACGTCGTAAAGCTCGCCGGTGGCCGAGCGGTAGGGGAAGGCATCGGCGGGGATGAAGTTGCGCCGGCGCAGCTCCCACGGATCCACGCCCAGCACGCGCGCGGCATGGTCCATCACCCGCTCCAGCGCATAGATCGCCTCGGGCCGGCCGGCGCCGCGGTAGGCATCGACGCAGGTGGTGTTGGTGTAGATGCCGCGCGCCTCGTGCCAGGTGGTGCGGATGTCATAGGCCCCCGGCAGCACCTTGGCGAAAAGCTCGGTCTGGATGAACTGCGCGTATTGCGAGTTGTAGGCCCCCAGATCGCAGGTGGTGTTCACCCGGTAGGCGGTGATCTTCAGGTTCTCGTCGAAGGCCAGCTCGCAGGTGGAAACCAGGCCGCGGCCCGCGTTGTCGGTGAGCATCGCCTCGGTGCGCTCCGACATCCAGCGCACCGGCCGGCCCAGCCGCCGCGCCGCTTCGGGGATCACGTAATATTCGGGGTAGGTCATCCCCTTCATGCCGAAGCCGCCGCCCACGTCGGGGTTGGTGATACGCACCTGCTCGGGCTCCAGCCCGTAGGCCTTCGCCAGCCGCCCCTTCATGTCCCACACGCCCTGGCCGTTGAAGCACAGATGCACGCGCCCGCCCTCCCATTCGGCGAAGCAGCCGCGCGGCTCCATGGAATTGACGATGACCCGGTTGTCTTCCACTTCCAGCGAGACCCGGTGCGCGGCTGCCGCAAAGGCGGCCTCGGTGGCCTCGCGCTCGCCCATGGCCCAGTGGAAGGCCACGTTTTCCGGCGCCTGGGGGTGAATTTCCGGCCCGCCCGGCACCGGTGCCACATGCGCGGCAAGC
>JALSGY010000326.1 GCA_026982515.1 Paracoccaceae bacterium | reverse complement strand
TCTCGACCCGCCCGGCAAGGCCCGAAGAGGTGTCACGCGGCCTCGAGGCGGAACTGGGCAACCTTGCCTCTGCTGCCCAGGCCCGGGTGCTGGCGCTGGATGCGCTGGTGCCGGTCGTGTCGCGGCGCAACCCCGTCTTTGCGATCTCTGTGGAAGATCTGGCCCGGGTTTTTGCCGGAGAGATCGATAACTGGCAGCAGCTGGGCGGGCTGGACGCGCCGATCATTCTGCACACGCTGGCCGCCGACAGGGGCGAGGCCGAAGTCATGGCCACCCGGCTTCTGGGACCGGGGGGCGGCGCCATTGCGGCAGCTGTCCAGCGCCACGCCAATGGGGCAGAGCTGGCGCAGGCGGTGGCGCGCGATCCATTCGCCATCGGGTTGACGACCCTATCGCAAGTGGGCGAGACGAAGATGTTGCCGCTGGCAGACAGCTGCGGCTTTCGCGCCGAGGCGACGCGGCTGACATTGCGCACCGAAGATTATCCTCTGGTGGCACCGGTTTTCCTGTATCTGACGAAAACCCGCTTGCCGGCGGTGGGGCGCGAGTTTCTGCGCTTCCTGCGCACGCCGGCAGCCCAGATCGCGGTGCGCCGGGCGGGGTTTGTCGATCAGGCGTTTTCCCGCACCCCGCTGAAACATCAGGGTGACCGGCTGGCCAATGCCATCCGGGCGGCGGGGGCAGAGGTTCCGCTCAAGGAGCTGCAACGACTGGTCGAGGCGCTGACCGGCTGGCAGAGGCTTTCGGTGACGTTCCGCTTCGAGGGCGGTTCGGCCGAACTTGATCCCCAGTCCATCGCCAATGTCGTCTCGCTGGCCCGGGCGCTGGAGGCCGGCACGCTGGGGGCCGACGAGTTGCTGTTTGCCGGGTTCACCGACGGCGAAGGCCCGGCTGAGGTGAACCGGCGGTTGTCGCGCAAGCGTGCGGTCTCGGTGCGCAATGCGGTTGTTGCTGCAGCCACGACGCTTGATCCGTCCCGGCTACGGCTGCGGGTGGAGGGATTTGGCGAGGCGATGCCCATGGCCTGCGATGACAGTGACTGGGGGCGTGGGATGAACCGGCGGGTGGAGGTCTGGGTGCGCTGAAATCAAAGATATCCGGCCGAGCGGAAGCTGAATTCACGCCCCCTGCCGATGATCAGGTGATCGTGCAGGGTGATGCCCAGCGCCGAGAGCACCTCGTGGATCCGGCTGGTCATGGCGATGTCGGAATCGGATGGATCGGGGTCACCGGAAGGGTGGTTGTGTACCAGGATCAGGGCCGAGGCGTTCAGCTCCAGCGCGCGCTTGGCCACCTCGCGCGGATAGACGGGCACGTGATCGACGGTGCCGCGGGCCTGTTCTTCGTCGGCGATCAGCACGTTCTTGCGGTCGAGAAACAGGATGCGGAACTGTTCAGTTTCGCGGTGGGCCATGGAGGTATGGCAGTAATCCAGCAGGGCATCCCAGCTGGAAATGACGTTGCGGTGCATGACCCGGGCACGTGACATCCGCTGTGCCGCAGCTTCGATGATCTTCAATTCCGTCGCGATGGCGAGGCCGACACCCCTGACCTTTGTCAGTTTTTCGATAGGGGCGGAGATCACCTGATTGAAATCTCCGAACTGGCGCAACAGGGCATGGGCGAGCGGCTTGACATCGGCCCGCGTATTGGCCCGGAACAGGACCAGTTCAAGCAGTTCGTAATCGGGCATGGCCGAGGGGCCGCCGTTGAGGAACCGCTCACGCAGGCGGTGGCGGTGGCCGGCGATGTAGGAGGGCAGTTTCGAGGCCCCCCCCGCATGCAGGGCCGCCCCTTGCATCAGGGCAAGGGGCAGTTCTGCGAAACTGAATTGTTCTGCTTCCGACATGCGGCCAGATTGGGCCGACAAGCTGAATCAATGATTAATTCTGCTGCCCGAAATCAGCTTTTCATGCTGTCCCAGAAGCTTTTGACCTTGGAGAAGAAGGACGAGCTTTCGGGATTGTTGTCTTCACTGAGCTTGTCGAACTCGCGCAGCAGCTCCTTTTGCCGCGAGGTCAAGTTAACCGGGGTCTCGACGGCCAGTTCGATGAGCATGTCGCCCCGTCCGCCGCCACGCAGCATTGTCATGCCCTTGCCGCGCAGGCGCATCTGTCGTCCTGCCTGGCTGCCGGCTGGAATCCGCACCCGGCTGCGCCCGCCGTCGATGGTGGGCACCTCGATCTCACCGCCCAGGGCGGCGGTGGTCATGCTGACGGGAACCCGGCAATAGAGATGGGGGCCATCGCGGTTGAACAGCGGATGCTC
>JALSGY010000325.1 GCA_026982515.1 Paracoccaceae bacterium | reverse complement strand
GTTTCGCAATGGGGATGGTGGCGGAGGAGGAGGGATTCGAACCCCCGGATGGGTCTCCCCATCAACGGTTTTCAAGACCGCCGCATTCGACCACTCTGCCACTCCTCCGGCCGCGGGGAGGCTTAGCGCGGTGCGGGCGATTCTGAAAGGGCGGGCGATGGCAGGAATGCCGCTGATCACGGTGCTGGCACTTTCCATGCCCGGCGCCAGCGGATAGTATGGCGCCAGCGTGCGCCGAAGCGGCCGCGCGATCGGGCAACGAACGCGGCCCAAGCCGCGCAATTTCAGGGGGCAAGGCCATGTTGACGGCAGGCAAGGCACGGCTGATTGTGGCACTGACGGGCATGCTGGCGCTCGCCGGTTGCGAGGAAACCGCCGGATTCAACCTGTTCGCCGGGAACGAGGGCAAGCCGGGCACCGAAGCCTCGCCGGCGGCGACCACCAGCACCACCATCGTCGAGCGCGATGTCGAGGCCCCCGAGGTCTTCCAGAAGACCGAGGCCGGGCTGTGGGACGGGCGGCCCTCGCTGGGCGGCGTCTGGGTGGCGCACCCCGATGTGGGCGACCCCGAGCGGGTGATCATCCGCAACACCGAAAACGGCAAGTTCGTCATCGGCGCCCTGTTCCGTCGCGAGCGCGACAACCCCGGCCCCCGCTTCCAGGTCTCCTCCGATGCCGCGGCGGCGCTGGGCATGCTGGCCGGCGCCCCGGCCGAGCTCAACGTCACCGCGCTGCGCCGCGAGGAGGTGCCGGTGGAACCCGACGCCACCGCACCGGCCGTGGATACGCTCGAGGACGACAGCGCCATCGAACAGAATACCATCGACCCGGTCGCCGAGGCCGCGGCATCGGCCATCGAAAAGGCCACCGCCGAAACCGCCCCGCCCGCACGCCCGAAACCGGCAAAGCCGGCATCCTCGCTGGCCAAACCCTTCATCCAGATCGGCATCTTCAGCATCGAGGCCAATGCCGAGCGCACCGCCGACATGATGCGCAAGGCCGGCATGATCCCGCTCATCAAGGCCGCCGAGCTCAACGGCAGGAAATACTGGCGTGTGCTGGTCGGGCCGGCCACCAGCGCGGCCGAGCGCAAGGCCCTTCTGGAAAAAGTCCGCGGCCTCGGCATTGCCGATGCCTATGCCGTCACCAACTGATCACGGAGCAAGAGAACTTCCATGTTCAAGCGCCTGACAACCGCTCTTCTCCTTCTCGTCGCCACCACCGTGGCCGCGGCCCTGCCGGCCGGGGCGGCCTTCGACACCAAGGCCCGGGCCGCCTACGTCTATGACGTGACCACGGACACCGTGCTGATGACCAAGAACGCCGACACGCCGCTGCCGCCGGCCTCGATGTCCAAGCTGATGACGCTGGACATGCTGTTCGAGGCGCTGCAGGACGGACGGGTGACGCTCGACACCCGATTTTCGGTCTCGACCCGGGCCAAGAACATGGGCGGCTCGACGATGTTCCTCAACGAGACCGACCGGCCCACCGTCGAGGAGCTGATCCAGGGGATCATCGTGCTTTCGGGCAACGACGCCTCCGTCGTCGTGGCCGAGGGGCTGGCCGGCACCGAAGAGGCCTTCGCCCAGCTGATGAACGAACGCGCCCGGGAGATGGGCCTGACCAACTCCACCTTCGCCAATTCCAGCGGCTGGCCGGATCCCCGCCAGCGCATGAGCATGCGCGACCTGGGCAAGCTGGCAACCCGGCTGATCACCCAGTTTCCCGAATATTACGGCTATTTTTCCCAGAAGGAATTCATCTACGACGGACGCGCACCCGACAACCGCTTCAACCGCAATCCGCTGCTGGGCAAGGGCATCGGCGCCGACGGGCTGAAGACGGGGCACACCGTCGAGGCCGGCTATGGGCTGGTGGCCTCGGCCAGACAGGGCAATCGGCGGGTCGTGGTGGTGGTCTCGGGGCTGGAGAGCGAACGAGAGCGCGCCGAAGAGACCGAGCGGCTGATCAACTGGGCCTTCCGCCAGTTCGTGCAGAAGACGGTTCTGGAAAAGGGCGAGGAAATCGCCCGCGCCGAGGTCTGGATGGGCGAAAGCGACAGCATTTCCCTGGTGGTGCCCGAGGATGTCTCCATCCTGATCCCGGCCACGCTGCGCAAGGAACTTGACGCCGAAGTGATCTACAACACCCCCGTCGAAGCCCCGATCGCCGCCGGACAGGAGCTGGGCCAGCTGATCATTTCCCGCAAGGGGCTGGATCCGGTTACCGTGCCGCTGGTCGCCGACCGCGACGTACCGCGCGGCAGTTTCGTGCCCCGCCTGCGCACCGCGGCCCAGGTCCTGCTGACCCGCTTCCTCGGAGAGGCCCCGGTCTTCAACTGATGGCGGGGGGGCTGTTCATCACCTTCGAGGGCATCGACGGCTCCGGCAAATCCACCCAGGCGCGCCTGCTGGCCGAGGCCCTGCGCGGAACCGGCCACGAGGTGGTGCTCACCCGCGAGCCGGGCGGCTCGCCCGGGGCCGAGGAGATCCGCCGGCTGGTGCTGGAGGGCGAACCCGAACGCTGGTCGCCGGAAACCGAGATCCTGCTGTTCACCGCCGCCCGCCGCGACCATCTGGAGAAAACCATCCAGCCGGCGCTGGCGGCGGGCCGCGTGGTGGTCTGCGACCGCTTCGCCGATTCCACCCGCGTCTATCAGGGCATCACCCGGGGCGATCTTCGGGCCACGGTGGACAGGCTGCACGAGCTGATGATCGGGATCGAACCCGACCTCACCTTCATCATCGACATGGACCCGGCCACCGGGCTGGCGCGCGCCCTGGGCCGGCAGGGGCCGGAGGAACGCTTCGAGGGCTTCGGCGAAGGGATGCAGGCCCGCATGCGCCGGGGCTTCCTGGACCTGGCCGCCGAATTTCCGGACCGCTGCCTCGTCATCGATGGCGACCGCCCGCCCGAAGCCGTGGCCGCCGAGGTGGAGGCCGCCGCAAGGGCCCGCCTGCCATGAGCACCCCCGAAGACCTCCCCGAGCCGGACCGCGTGGAAGGCGCGCCGCACCCGCGCGAAACCGCCCGGCTGATCGGCCAGCAGGCCGCCGAGGCGGCCTTCCTCGAGGCGTTCAACGCCGGGCGGCTGCACCACGGCTGGCTGATCATCGGCCCGCGCGGGGTGGGCAAGGCCACGCTGGCCTGGCGGATCGCCCGCTTCCTGCTGGCGGCCGAACCCGCCGGCGAGGCCCCGCAAGGCCTCGATATCCCTCAAGACCACCCCGTGGCCCGGCGCATGGCCGCGCTGGCCGAGCCGCGGCTGTTCCTGCTGCGCCGCGCCTGGGACGAGAAGAAGAAGCGCCTCAAGCAGGTCATCACCGTGGACGAGGTGCGCAAACTGGGCGGCTTCTTCCATCTCTCGGCCACTGATGGCGGCCGGCGCGTGGTGATCGTGGATTCCGCAGACGAGATGAATCCCTCCGCCGCCAACGCGCTGCTGAAACTTCTGGAGGAGCCGCCTGCCGATGCCACGCTGCTGCTGGTCAGCCATCAACCCTCGCGCCTGCTGCCCACCATACGCTCGCGCTGCCGGGAGTTGCGCTGCGCCCCCCTGCCGCCAGCCGATCTGGCCCGCGCCATGAGTGCCGCCGGCAGCGATGACAATGCGCCCCCCGAGGCCCTGAGCGAACTTTCCGGCGGCTCGGTGGGCGAGGCGCTGCGCCTGTCCGGCCTGGGCGGCGTGGACAGCTACACGGAGCTGGTCGCACTTCTCTCCACCCTGCCTCGGCTGGACCGCCCGCGCGCCCTGAAACTGGCCGAAAGCGCCGCCGGGCCGCGCAATGGCGAGCGATTCGACCTGCTCCTGCGCCTCGTCGACCTCTTCCTCACCCGCACCGCGCGCACCGGCGTCACCGGCCCGCCGCTTGTCGAGGCCGCACCCGGGGAGGGCGAGCTGATGCAGCGCCTGTGCCCCGATGCCGCCGCCGCCCGCGACTGGGCCGAACTGCAGCAGCAGCTTTCCACCCGCGCCCGCCACGGCCAGGCGGTCAACCTCGACCCGGCGGCGCTGCTGCTCGACATGTTCCTGCGCATCAACGAAACCGCTTCGCGGCTGGCCGCCCGCCAGGGGTAGCTCCTTCCCTTCGATGCCTGAAAAATATCCCCGCCGAAGGCATGGATCCCGGGCGCGGGAACGCGCCTCCGGCGGGAGTATTTTCGCAAGGTGAAGAGGGGCTTCCTCTTGCCCCGGGACATCCCGGGTGAAAAGGATGCCCGGCCCGTAGCGCCTGGGCGGTTGAACCCGCGCCATGGTGCGCTAAACAGGAGGGGGCGATACGCAGGGGCACAATGACCGAAACCATCGAGATCACCGACAGTCACTGTCACCTGGATTTTCCAGATTTCGAGGGCGAACTGCCGCAGCTCATCGGGCGCGCCGTGGCCGCCGGAGTCACAAGGATGGTCACCATCTGCACCCGGCTACGCCATGAACCCCGGGTGCGCGCCATCGCCGAGGCCCATGAGCCGGTGTTCTACGCCGCCGCCACCCACCCGATGAGCGCCGCCGAAGAGCCGCTGGCCAGTGTCGGGGAGCTGGAGGCGCTGGCGCGCCATCCCAAGTTCGTGGGCATCGGCGAAAGCGGGCTCGATTACCACTACACCGCCGAGAGCAAGGACATTCAGCGCGAAAGCCTCCTGGTTCACATCGAGGCCGCCCGGCGCACCGGCCTGCCGCTGATCATCCACGCCCGCGACGCCGATGAGGACATGGCCCGGATCCTCGCCGCGGAGCATCGCGCCGGGGCATTTTCCTGCGTGATGCACTGCTTTTCCTCGGGGCGCGCGCTGGCCGAGGCGGCGCTGGATCTGGGCTTTTACCTCTCCATGTCCGGCATCGCCGCCTTCCCCCGCTCGCAGGAGCTGCGCGAGATCTTCGCCGCCGCCCCGGTGGAGCGCATCCTGGTGGAGACCGACTCGCCCTATCTCGCGCCCCCGCCGCATCGCGGCAAACGCAACGAACCGGCCCATGTGGTGCATACCGCGCGGGTTGGCGCCGAGATCTTTGGCCTCGACTATGCCGATTTCGCGGCCCGCACCCAGGCCAATTTCGACCGCCTGTTCACCAAGGCCGCGCGCCGGGAAAGGGCCGCGTGATGGCGACCCTGGCCTTCACCATACTGGGCTGCGGCTCGTCGGGCGGGGTGCCGCGGCTGGGTGGCAACTGGGGCGCCTGTGACCCGGACAACCCGAAGAACAGCCGCCGGCGCTGCTCGCTGCTGGTCGAGCGGGCCGAGCAGGGCGGCGTGACGCGGGTGCTGATCGACACCTCGCCCGATCTGCGTTCGCAGCTGCTCGATGCCGGCGTGGGAGAGCTGGACGCCGTCGTCTACACCCATTCCCATGCCGATCACGTGCACGGCATCGACGATCTGCGGATGATCGTCCACAATCTCGGCCGCCGCCTGCCGGTCTGGGCCGACGCCGCCACCCAGGACGCACTGCTCTCGCGTTTCGGCTATGCCTTCGTGCAGCCCGAGGATTCGCCCTACCCGCCGATCCTCGATCTCAACACGCTGGACGGCGAGCTGACCATCGAGGGGGCGGGCGGGTTCATCACCCTTCGCCCGTTCGAAGTACGCCACGGCTCGATGGATGCGCTCGGCTTCCGCATCCGCGATTTCGCCTATCTGCCGGATGTCTCGGAGATCCCCGACAGCGCCCTGCCGCTGCTGGAAGGGCTCGATTGCTGGGTGCTCGACGCGCTGCGCCCGCGGCCGCACCCCACCCATTTCAGCCTTGCCGATGCGCTTGAATGGATCGCCCGGATGCAGCCGCGCCGGGCCATTCTCACCAACATGCACATCGACCTCGACTACGAGACGGTGGCGCGCGAAACCCCCGAGAACGTGATCCCGGCGCATGATCTGCTGACCGTCCGCTACGAGGTCTGAGGTGAGCGCGCTGATCGATGTGATCATGCCGGTCTTCCTGGTGATCGGCGCGGGATACCTTGCCGCCTGGCGGCGGCTGTTTCCCGAAAGCGCCGTGAACGGGCTGATGCTTTACGCCCAGAACTTCGCGGTGCCGGTGCTGCTGTTTTCTGCCATCTCGACCCTCGATCTGGGTGATTTCCGCGCCCCGCTGCTGTTGAGCTACTATACCGGCTCGTTTGCATCCTTCGCGCTGGGCTTTGCCGGGGCGCGGCTTCTGTTTGCGCGCAGCCCCGAAGACAGTATCGCCATCGGCTTCGTGGCGCTGTTTCCCAACTCTCTGCTGCTGGGCCTGCCGATCACCGAGCGCGCCTATGGCCCCGATGCCCTGACCGCCAATTACGCGATCATTTCGATCCATGCGCCGCTGCTCTACACCTTCGGGATCGTGCTGATGGAGGCGACGCGCTCGCGCGGGGCGGGGCTGGGGCCGGCGCTGTTTCGGCAGGTGGCGGGTTCGATCTTCTCCAACCCGCTGGTGATCGGCATCCTGCTGGGCTTTGCCGTCAACCTCAGCGGCGTGGCGCTGCCCGGGGCGCTGAACTCGGCGGTGGACACCATCGCCGCCTCGGCACTGCCGGCGGCGCTGTTCGGGCTGGGGGGCGTGCTGGTGCGCTACCGCCCGGCCGGCGACATCAAGGCGATCGCCTGGGTCGGAGGGATTTCACTGCTGGTGCACCCCGCCATCACCTATGCGCTGGGCCGATGGGGACTTGCGCTGGACCAGGCGCAGTTGCGCTCGGCGGTGCTGACCGCGGCGATGGCGCCGGGGATCAACACCTTTCTGTTCGCCAACATGTTCGGCGCGGCCAAACGGGTGGCGGCCTCGGCGGTGCTGCTGGCCACCGCCGGCTCGATCTTCACCATCTGGATATGGCTCGCGGTGCTGCCCTGAGGGAAGGCGCGGCAGCTGCGGGCGGGGGCCTACCCCGGCGAAAGGCCCCGCAGCCGCTCTGAGCGGCGGCGCAGCAGCTCCACCGTGGTCAGCAGCAGGATCGAGACGATCACCAGGATGGTGGCGACCGAGAGGATCGCGGGGCTGATCTGCTCGCGGATGCCGTTCCACATCTGCCGCGGGATCGTCTGCTGATCGTAGGCGGCCACGAAGAGCACCACCACGACCTCGTCGAAGGAGGTGACGAAGGCGAACAGCGCCCCCGAGATCACGCCGGGCATGATCAGCGGCATGGTGATCTTGAAGAAGGTGGTGGTGGGGTTGGCCCCCAGCGAGGCCGCGGCCCGGGTGAGTGAGTGATCGAAGCCGACCAGCGTCGCGGTCACGGTGATGATCACGAAGGGGATCCCCAGGGTGGCATGAGCCAGGATGATCCCCGTGTAGGTGTTGGCCAGCCCCGTCCAGGAATAGAAGAAGAACAGCCCCGTGGCGGTGATGATGATCGGCACGATCATCGGCGAGATCAGCACCGCCATGATAAGCCGGCGGAAGGGCATCTCGGGGCGCGACAGGCCAAGCGCGGCCAGGGTGCCCAGCGCGGTGGCCAGCAGGGTGGCGAAGAAACCGATGATCAGCGAGTTCTTGGCCGCCCGCACCCAGGCCGCATTCTCCCACACGTCCCGCCACCAGGACGCATCACGCGGCGCGTCGGGGTTGATCATCCCGAAGGTCAGCAGCAGGTCGTACCAGCGGGTGGAATAGCCCGTGGGATCGAACCGCAGCATCTTTTCGGTGAAGGTGAAATAGGGCTCGGCGTTGAAGGACAGCGGGATGATGATCAGGATCGGTGCGATCAGGAAGAGGAAGATCAGGCCGCAGATCACCAGGTAGGTGTAGTGCCAGATGCGCTCCAGCGGCGAGGCGTGTTTGGGCAGGGCCATCGCGTTACCTCCGCGGCGCGCTGGTGGCCGGGGCGGGTGCCTCCGGCGGGAGTATTTCGGGCAAGATGAAGAGGGGATGCGCCATGGTCCTCATCCCAGCTTGAGGTTGTCGATGCCGACCAGCTTGTCATAGAGCCAGTAGAGAATCAGCACGCCGCCCAGCAGAAGCGCCGCCAGCGCCGCCGCCAGCGACCAGTTGAGCGACTTCTGCATGTGGAAGGCGATCAGGTTGGAAATCAGCTGCCCGGTGGATCCGCCGACGAGTGCGGGGGTGATGTAGTAGCCCACCGCGAGGATGAAGACCAGCAGCGCCCCGGCACCGATGCCCGGCACCGTCTGGGGCAGGTAGATTCGGCGGAAGGCCGTCCAGCTGGTGGCCCCCAGTGAGCGCGCGGCGCGCACGTAGGACGGATCGATCGGCCGCATCACAGAATAGAGCGGCAGCACCATGAAGGGCAGCAGGATATGGGTCATGGCCACCACGGTGCCGATCTGGTTGTAGATCAGCTGGATGCGCCCGTCGTCGCCGATGATGCCCAGCGTCACCAGCAGATCGTTGATCACCCCCTGGCTTTGCAGCAGCACGATCCAGCTGGTGGTACGCACCAGCAACGATGTCCAGAACGGCAGCAGCACGAAGATCATCAGCAGGTTGGAATAGCGCAGCGGCAGGGTGGCCAGCAGATGCGCGATCGGAAAGCCCAGCACGAAGGTGAGCGCGGTGATCACCACCGAAAGGATCAGCGTGCGCTCGAACAGGGTGACATAGACGCGGCGGTTCTCGTCCACCGGCACGATCCGGCCCTCGGCATCGCGGGTACGGTCGAGCGCGGCGAGGTAGAAATTGATGGTATAGGCCGAAGACGCGCCGCGCATCACCTGCCAGAGCATCGGATCGCCCCAGTCCTCGTCGACCTCCAGCAGGGCTTCGCGGTAGGGAGGCTCCAGCCTCTTGGCCTTGCGCGCGCTCTTGGTGAACAGCGAACGCGAACCCGGCAGATCATAGTTGATGCGGGTGCCGACGATGCCGATGGTCTTGTTCTCGCGGGCCAGGCGCAGATCGGCCACCAGGGCCGCGAAGGCCTCTTCGTCCGGCTCGGTTCCGGGTGGGTTTTCCGCAAACCAGGCCACGATGTTGGGCATGTTGTCGGAAAAGGCGGGGTTGTAGACCGAGCGCTTGAGCAGCTGTCCGATCGGGACGATGAAGGTGATCAGCACGAAGGCCAGCAGCGGCACCACCAGCAGGAAGGCCCGCCAGCGCGCCCGGCGCTCGGCCGCGGCCAGCGCCGCCTTCAGCGGCTTGCCGTCAACCGTGGTGAGGGTGGCTGTCGCGTCGCTCATTCGGTGCCTTCGACGATCACGATCTCACTTTCGGAATTGGCCCGCCGGATTTCGGCCGCCTTCTGGTAGGCCTCCGAGCGGTAGCAGGCCAGCGCAGTTTCGTAATCGGGGAATTCCACCACCACGTGGCGTTCCTTCATCGGCCCCTCGGGGGCCTCGGAACGGCCGCCGCGAACGATGAACCGGCCGCCGTATTCCTCGACGACGGGTGTGTCGAGACGCACGTATTCGGCATAGTCTTCCGGATTGGTCACCGTGACATGCGCGATCCAGTAGCCCTTGGGCATGGTCTTTCCCCTGCACAGGTGGGCGGCGCGGGATGACCCGCGCCGCGCCGCTTTCGGTTTACTGAGACAGCCAGGCGTTGAAACGCTCGTTCAGCTCGGTGTCCCGGTCGGCCCAGAACTCGAAGTTGTTGGGCAGCGCGTTCTTGAGCGCTTCGGCCGAGGTCGGCATGTGCGGTGCCATCTCCGTCTTGCCGTCCTTGTAGAGACCCACGAGCGCCCCCGAGGACTTGCGCGCCGGACCGTAGGAAATCCAGCTCGCCTGATCCGCCAGACGCTTGGTGTCGGTGGCAAAGGCGATGAACTTCAGCGCATTTTCCTTGTTCGGGGCACCTTTCGGGATCACGAACAGGTCGAAGTCGAGGATCTGGCCGTCCCAGACGATCTTGAACGGCTGGCCCTCGGCCACGGCGGCGTTGAAGATGCGGCCGTTGTAGGCGGTGGTCATCACCACCTCGCCATCGGCCAGCAGCTGCGGCGGCTGGGCGCCGGCTTCCCACCAGACGATGTCGTCCTTGATCGTGTCGAGCTTGGCGAAGGCCCGGTCCACGCCCTCCTCGGTTTCGAGCAGCTCATAGACCTGCGAGGCGGGAACGCCGTCTGCCATCAGGGCCATCTCCAGGTTCGCCTTGGCAGTCTTGCGCATGCCGCGCTTGCCGGGGAACTTCTCGGTGTCGAAGAAGTCGGCGATGGTGGTGGGCGTGCCGTTCACGTTCTCGGTGTTGTAGGCCATGACGGTGGACCACACGATGTTGGCCACCGCGCAATCGGTGATCGCGCCTTCGATGAAGTCCTCCTCTGCCGGGGTGCCGTCAGGGGCGGGCGGCAGGATCGAGGGGTCGATCTCTTCCAGCAGGCCCTCGTCGCACAGGCGGATGGCGTCGGAATATTCCACGTCGGCCACGTCGATGGTGACGTTGCCGGCTTCCACCTGGGCCTTGATCGGGGTGGCCGGGTTGTCGGCATCGACCCAGATCACCTTGATGCCGGTCTCGGCGGTAAAGGGCTTGCCGTAGGCTTCCACCTGGCTCTTGGTGTAGGCCCCGCCCCAGGACATCACGGTGATCTCCTGTGCCGAGGCGGCGAAGGCGAAGCCCGCCAGCGCCGTGGTGAGGATTAACGTCTTTCTCATCAGTTTTCTCCCATGTTGCATTCGTTTGCTGCTCTCTCAATGG
Organism: Paracoccaceae bacterium; assembly: GCA_026982515.1. GTDB lineage: Bacteria > Pseudomonadota > Alphaproteobacteria > Rhodobacterales > Rhodobacteraceae > S012-89. The sequence goes on along the minus strand of JALSGY010000325.1, from coordinate 4,604 downwards.
GGCGTTCCAGCGCCCGCTGTGCTTGTTGTCCCTGTCCTAGAGCGGGTTCAGGGCCCGCGCATCTTCCGTTTCCCAGCTGATGATCGTGGTCTCGCCCACCACCAGGTGCTTGTGGCCGGCCGAATTTGGCACCTTGACGATGAAATCGTCGGTGCCGTGCACGCTCAGCCGGCAGCGGATGTGATCGCCGAGATAGATCAGCTCTTCCACCCGCGCCTCGTTGGAATTGGCCTGTCCCTCGCGCCCGATCTGCACCCGCTCGGGGCGGATCGAGATCAGCGTCTCCTCGCCCACCCCGCCACAGTTGACGGCCAGGGCAAGGCAGCTGGCGCCATCGGCCAGCCGCACCTTCACCACGTTGTCCGAGCGCTCCTCGATGATGCCGGTCAGCTTGTTGTTCTCGCCGATGAACTGGGCCACGAAACTGTTTTCGGGGCGTTCGTAAAGATCTTCCGGAGGGGCCAGCTGCTGGATCACGCCATCGTTGAACACCGCCACCCTGTCGGACATGGTGAGCGCCTCGGACTGATCGTGGGTCACGTAGACCACGGTGATGCCGAGACGTTCGTGCAAATGCTTGATTTCGTATTGCATGTGCTCGCGCAGCTGCTTGTCCAGCGCCCCCAGCGGTTCATCCATCAGCACCAGCTCGGGGTCGAAGACCAGGGCGCGCGCCAGGGCTATGCGCTGCTGCTGGCCGCCCGAAAGCTGCGCCGGGCGGCGGTTGCCGAACTCGCCCATCTGCACCATGTCGAGCACCTCGCGCACCCTGGCCTCGCGCTCGGACCTGCCGATGCCGCGCACCTCCAGCGGGAAGGCGAGATTCTCGTTCACCGACATGTGCGGAAACAGGGCGTAATTCTGGAAGACCATGCCGATACCGCGCTTGTGCGGCGGGATGTTGTTGATTTCCCTGCCATCAAGGCGGATCTCGCCATGGGTTGCGGTTTCGAAACCGGCCAGCATCATCAGGCAGGTGGTCTTGCCCGAACCCGACGGCCCGAGCATCGTCAGGAACTCACCCTTCGGCATCGCCAGATTGAGATCCTTCACGACCAGCGTGACGCCGTCATAGCTCTTCTGGACGCGGTCAAACTCCACGAACGCACCGTCAGATGATGCAGCAGACAATCCGAACTCCCCGTATTCGTTTTCCGGCACCTTTTTCGCGGCACCGTTCAGGCCTCGTGAGACAAGCAAAATCCCCGGGGATTGGCAACCGATTGTTTCACTTTCTCCGCGGACGGATAATTGGCCCGGGGGCGCCCGGGCGCCCCCCCGTCCGCGACCATTCCGCACCCGAATACGACCTCCCCCGGACGGAACGCGACCCGGCTCCCCTCGCCGCGGGAGACGCGGGAGCGAATGGGAAGGGAGAAGATGGTGCGGTCGAGAAGACTCGAACTTCCACGGGTGTTACCCCACAGCGACCTCAACGCTGCGCGTCTACCAATTCCGCCACGACCGCACTGCCACTGGCTTGGTGGGCCGCTACATAGCGAAGGGCATGGGCGATGTGAAGAGGGAAATGACACCTCCCTTTGACATCCGCACCGGCAGGTGCAATGGCCTTGCCGACAGATGCAACCGGAGCAGTGAAATGCCCCAATGGCTCGTATCCGACGGCCTCACCTCCTACCCCGAGGCGCTTGCCTTCATGGAAGAGCGCGCCGCGGCGATCCGCGAGGGCACTGCACAGGAGCTGATCTGGCTGGTCGAACATCCGCCTCTTTATACCGCCGGCACCTCCGCCAGGCCCGCCGATCTGACCGATCCGAACCGCTTTCCCGTCTACCAGACCAGGCGCGGCGGGCAGTACACCTATCACGGCCCGGGCCAGCGGGTGGTCTACGTGATGCTCGACGTGGCCGCGCGCGGGCGTGACGTGCGTGCCTTCGTGCGGGCGCTGGAGGAATGGGTGATCGCCACCCTGGCCGAGTTCAACATCAGGGGCGAGCGCCGCGAGGGCCGGGTGGGCGTATGGGTGGCGCGGCCCGAAAAGCCGCCCCTGCCCAACGGCAGCCCGCGCGAGGACAAGATCGCAGCGATCGGCGTGCGCCTGCGCCGCTGGGTCAGCTTTCACGGGCTGTCGATCAACGTGGAGCCGGATCTGAGCCACTACGACGGCATCGTCCCGTGCGGCATCTCCGGGCACGGGGTGACCAGCCTCGTCGATCTGGGTCTGCCGGTCACCATGGCCGATCTCGATGCCGCCCTGGCCCGCACCTTCCCCCGATTCTTCGGCTGAAGGCCCTTCGTCAATCACGCAAATGTGCGGCAAAAAGTCTCTCGCAGAATCGCCGCGCGCCGCTAGTATCCCCTCAATCGAGTACCGGAACAACGGTGCCTGAGCTGGGAAACGCGCAACGCAAACAACACCAGGATTGGGAAACCCATGAAAACGCTTACACTGACTCTCGCCGCCGGCCTGATGGCTCTTGCCGGCAATGCCTATGCACAGGATGCTGCCGCCGGCGAAAAGGCCTTCAAGTCGTGCAAGGCCTGCCACGGCATCGTCAACGGCGACGAGGTGATCTTCAAGGGCGGCAAGACCGGCCCCAACCTCTTTGGCGTGATCGGCCGTCAGGCCGGCAGCTACGAGGGCTTCCGCTACTCCAAGTCGCTGGTTGCCGCGGGCGAGGCCGGCCTTGTCTGGACGGAAGAGCTGCTGGCCGAGTTTATCCAAGATCCCAAGGGCTTCCTGAAGAAATATCTCGATGATCCGAAGGCGAAGTCCAAGATGACCTTCAAGGCCCGCAAGGGCGCCGAGGACATCGCCGCCTTCCTGGCCTCCGTTGCTCCGCCGGCCGAAGGTGAAGGCGATGGAGCCGACCCTGCCGCGAACGACGGCTGAGCTGCTGGAAAAAAGACTGCCTGCAGCGGGTTTCGGCCCGCTGCGGCATATCGGGCGCTTGAGCCGAATCCAGACTTCGGCTAGTGCTCGTTACAGGATCAGGGCCGGAGTTCTCCCCGGCACTGAAGAACGCGCGAGGAGAAACACAAGATGGCAGACGCAGCCACGACTGGCCATGGCCAGCAGGGTAGTCCCAACTTTTTCGTCCGGTGGTTCATGTCCACCAACCACAAGGACATCGGAATTCTCTACATTTTCACCGCGGCGATCGTCGGCTTCATCTCGATAGCCTTCACCGTCTACATGCGGATGGAACTGATGGATCCCGGGGTCCAGTACATGTGCCTCGAGGGTGCACGACTGATCCCCGATGCGGCCGAGGAATGCACCCCCAACGGGCATTTGTGGAACGTGCTGGTCACCGCCCACGGCATCCTGATGATGTTCTTCGTTGTCATCCCGGCGCTGTTCGGCGGCTTCGGAAACTACTTCATGCCGCTGATGATCGGCGCGCCGGACATGGCGTTCCCGCGCATGAACAACCTCTCCTACTGGCTCTATGTGGCCGGCACCGCCATGGCGGTGGTCTCGGTTCTGACCCCGGGCGGCAACGACCAGCTGGGATCCGGGGTGGGCTGGGTGCTCTACCCGCCGCTGTCGGTCAACGAGGCGGGCATGTCGATGGATTTCGCCATCTTCGCGGTGCACCTGTCGGGGGCCTCGTCGATCCTGGGCGCCATCAATATCATCACCACCTTCCTGAACATGCGCGCCCCGGGCATGACCCTGTTCAAGGTGCCGCTGTTCGCCTGGTCGGTCTTCATTACCGCGTGGCTGATCCTGCTGTCGCTGCCGGTTCTGGCCGGGGCAATCACCATGCTGTTGACCGACCGCAACTTCGGCACCACCTTCTTCGATCCCGCCGGCGGGGGCGATCCGGTGCTGTATCAGCACATCCTGTGGTTCTTCGGACACCCGGAAGTGTATATCGTGATCATGCCGGGCTTCGGCGTCATCTCTCACGTGATCGCCACCTTCTCGCGCAAGCCGATCTTCGGCTACCTGCCGATGGTCTGGGCGATGATCGCGATCGGGGTGCTGGGCTTCGTGGTCTGGGCACACCACATGTACACCGTGGGCATGAGCCTGTCCCAGCAGACCTACTTCATGCTGGCCACCATGGTGATCGCGGTGCCCACCGGCGTGAAGGTGTTCAGCTGGATCGCCACCATGTGGGGCGGCTCGATCGAGTTCAAGACACCGATGCTCTGGGCCTTCGGCTTCCTGTTCATGTTCACCGTGGGCGGCGTGACCGGCGTGGTCCTTTCCCAGGCGGCGGTGGACCGGGTCTATCACGATACCTATTACGTGGTCGCCCATTTCCACTACGTGATGAGCCTTGGCGCCGTCTTCGCGATCTTTGCCGGGATCTACTACTGGATCGGCAAGATGAGCGGGCGCCAGTATCCGGAATGGGCCGGCAAGCTGCACTTCTGGACGATGTTCATCGGCGCCAACCTGACCTTCTTCCCCCAGCACTTCCTGGGCCGTCAGGGCATGCCGCGGCGCTACATCGACTACCCGGAAGCCTTCGCCCTGTGGAACAAGGTCTCCAGCTTCGGCGCCTTCATCTCTTTCGCCTCGTTCCTGTTCTTCATCGGGGTGATCTACTACACGCTGCGCCACGGCAAGCGGATCACCGAGAAAAACTACTGGAACGAGCATGCCGACACGCTTGAGTGGACGGTTT
>JALSGY010000324.1 GCA_026982515.1 Paracoccaceae bacterium | reverse complement strand
ACCCCCGCGAATACGCCCGAAGCCAGCATCGCCGGGGCAAAGCGCGTGCCCTCCTCGTTGGTCCAGTTCACCACCACGATCGGGTGCTTCGTGCGGATACCCAGATCGTTCAGAGTGCGGATCAGCTCCAGCCCGCCCAGCACCCCCAGCACCCCGTCATACTTGCCCCCCGTGGGCTGGGTATCGAGGTGGCTGCCCACATAGACGGGCAGCGCCTGCGGATCGGTGCCCTCGCGCCGGGCGAACATGTTGCCCATCTGATCGACGCCCATCTCCAGGCCGGCCTCCTCGCACCATTTCCGGAACAGCGCGCGCCCTTCGGCGTCTTCGTCGGTCAGGGTCTGGCGGTTGTTGCCGCCGGCCACGCCGGGGCCGATCTTGGCCATTTCCATCAGGCTCTCCCACAGCCTGTCGCCATTGACCTTCAGATTTTCTCCGGGGGCTGCCATTCGCAATTCTCCTTTCAGTCCAGTGACTTCAGAACCTCGGCCAGAGTTCCGAACAGGGTATCGACATGTTCTTTCTCGATGATCAGCGGCGGCGAAAGCGCGATGATGTCGCCGGTGGTGCGGATCAGCAGCCCCTTCTCGTAGGCATCGAGGAAGGCGCTGAAGGCGCGCTTCGTGGGCTCTCCCGGGATCGGCTCCAGCTCGATGGCCCCGATCAGCCCCATGTTGCGGATGTCGATCACATGCGGCAGCCCCTTCAGCGAATGCAGCGCATCCTCCCAGTAGGGCGCCAGATCGGCGGCGCGCTGGAACAGGCCCTCCTCGCGGTAGGTGTCCAGCGTCGCGATCCCCGCCGCCGCGGCCATCGGATTGCCCGAGTAGGTATAGCCGTGGAACAGCTCTATCAGGTGCTCGGGGCCGGACATGAAGGCATCGTGGATCTCGGAGGTCACCAGCACCGCCCCCATCGGAATCACCCCGTTGGTCAGCCCCTTGGCGGTGGTGATGATGTCAGGCATGACGTTGAAATGCTCGGCCGCGAAACTGGAGCCCAGCCTTCCGAAGCCGGTGATGACCTCGTCGAAGATCAGCAGGATGCCGTGGCGGGTGCAGATCTCGCGCAGCCGCTCCAGATAGCCCTTCGGCGGCAGCAGCACGCCGGTGGAGCCGGCCATCGGCTCGACGATCACCGCGGCGATGGTCTCTGCCCCGTGCAGCGCCACGATGCGCTCCAGCTCGTCGGCAAGTTCGGCACCGTGCTCGGGCTGGCCGCGGGTGAAGGCGTTCTTCTCGGGCAGGTGGGTGTGGGGCAGATGATCGACGCCGGTCAGCAGGGTGCCGAAGAAGCGGCGGTTGTTGACGATGCCACCCACCGAGATGCCACCGAAACCCACCCCGTGATAGCCGCGCTCGCGCCCGATCAGCCGGGTGCGGCTGCCCTCGCCCCGCGCCCGGTGCCAGGCAAGCGCGATTTTCAAAGCCGTATCAACGCTTTCCGAGCCGGAGTTGGTGAAGAATACATGCTGAAAGGGATCGGGGGCCATATCGCGCAGACGGTTGGCCAGTTCGAAGGCCAGGGGGTGGCCCATCTGGAAGGCGGGGGCGTAATCGAGCTGCTCGGCCTGGCCGCGGATGGCCTCGATGATCTTCGGCCGGGCGTGGCCCGCATTGCAGCACCACAGCCCCGCGGTGCCGTCCAGCACCTGCCGCCCGTCGGCGGTGGTATAGTGCATGTCCTTCGCACCCACGAACATGCGCGGTGCCTTCTTGAACTGGCGATTGGCGGTAAAGGGCATCCAGAATGCCGACAGGTCATTCGGAACGGTGGTGCGGTCCAGCGCCATGATCATCCCCCCTGGAAGGTCTCTCGATACGTTTTTCGCATCTTGGAGTTTGACCAAATGGTCAGGATCACGCTAGCAGGGAAACAGAGGCAGTCAAGCACCCGGCGCCAGGGAAGGGGCGAAAAATTTGCCCGCCGGCAGGCGGGCACCCGGGGGGGAAGTGGCGAGGCACGATTGTGCCCCGGCGGAATTCATTTAGGATGTTGAATATGAACAGGATCCGCACCAAGACACGCATCCAGCGCAAGAACACCGAGGCCATCCTCGAGGCCGCGCTCGAAGTGTTCTCCCAACATGGCTTTCGCGGCGCGACGCTGGACCAGATCGCCCAGGCCGCCGGGCTGAGCAAGCCGAACCTGCTGTACTACTTCCCCTCCAAGGAAGACATCCACGTTCACCTGCTGTGCGGTCTGATGGATGTCTGGCTCGATCCGCTGCGGGCGATGGACCCCGGGGGCGAGCCGGTCGAGGAGATCGTC
>JALSGY010000323.1 GCA_026982515.1 Paracoccaceae bacterium | reverse complement strand
GCCGGTGGACATCGAGATCGAGGACATCGCCCACGGGCTGGCCTTCGTGGCACGCTGGAACGGCCAGACGCGGGGGGATTACCCCTATTCGGTGGCCGAACACTCGCTGCTGGTCGAGCGGCTGTTCTCGCGGATGAACCCCGGTGTCGGCGCCCGCTGGAAGCTGGCCGCGCTGCTGCACGACGCCCCCGAATACGTGATCGGAGACATGATCTCGCCGGTCAAGTCCGCCATCGGCCCGGCCTACGAAGAGCTGGACGCACGGCTTGCGGCGGCGATTCACCTGCGTTTCGGCCTGCCGGCGGAAATACCCGCCCCGATCAGGCGCCAGATCAAGAAGGCCGACCGGCTCAGCGCCTGGGCCGAGGCGGTGCATATCGCCGGATTCTCGCAGCCCGAGGCCGACCGCTTCTTCGGCCGGCCGGAGCCCGCGCTGAAGCGCGACCTGGCCATCGCGCTGCGCCCGCCCGCCCGGGTGCGGGCCGATTTCCTGGCCCGCCACGAAGCCCTGCTGGAAGAGACGGGCTGAGCGTATCAGCCGCAGGTCTCGCCGCCGCGCGCCGCGCCCTGCCGCCAGCCGACGAACCGCTCATCGGTGAAGAACAGCTCCAGCCCGCCCCAGGCGATTCGCGCCGATATCTCCGCAGGACAGCCTGCCAGCGGCAGGGCCTCGCCCCGGCCCAGGGCGCGTTCCAGGATCGGGATCATCCCCTCGGGCGCCCGGCCGAAATCCATCCGCAACCCCGAGGGCAGAACGGCCAGGCCGGCCGGATCGGGCCTGAAGGAAATCTCGGGCGGAGGCGAAGCTGTTGGCGCCGCCACGCAGCCGGCCAGCAGCACAAGCGGCAGCGCCGCGGCACGCGCCCGCATCGGCCCTACCGGGGGCTGCGCTTGGCGAGAATGCGCTGCAGGGTGCGCCGGTGCATGTTCAGCCGCCGCGCGGTCTCGCTGACGTTGCGGTCGCACAGCTCATAGACGCGCTGGATGTGCTCCCAGCGCACCCGGTCGGCCGACATGGGATTTTCCGGCGGCGGCGGGCGCTCGGCGCCGCTGGCCAGCAGGGCGTTGGTAATGTCGTCCGCATCCGCCGGCTTGGAGAGATAGTCCGTGGCCCCGATCTTCACCGCAGCCACCGCCGTGGCAATGGCCCCATAGCCGGTAAGCACCACGATGCGGCTGTCCGGGCGCTTGGCGCGGATGGTCTCGACCACATCGAGCCCGTTGCCATCCTCCAGCCGCAGATCGACAACCGCATAGGCCGGCGGGCGCGCCGTGGCAATCGCCTTGCCGGCAGTTACCGAGCCCGCGGTCTCGGGCGCGAAACCGCGCTTTTCCATCGCCCGCGCCAGGCGGCGCAGGAAGGGCTCGTCGTCATCGACGAGAAGGAGGGAAGGGTCATCCCCGATGTCGGGCTTTTTCTGGTCAGACATGCGCGCTCCCCTGAAATTCGCCGCATAACAGTATTACCGGGGAACCGGCGGGTCAATTTGCTATCGGCACCGGCGGCCGCTTGCGTCCCCGGCGGACCCTTCGCATCGATCCGCTGGCGCTGCGCTTGAACCGGACATATCATGGCAAACATGCACCACGGCCTGCTGAACGAAACCGAACGCACCAACTGGGTGCGCCTGCGCACTCTGGTGATGCTGCGCTGGATCGCCGTTGGCGGGCAGCTCTCGGCGATCGTGGTGGCCCAGCACATGTTCCGCCTCGAGCTGGACATCGGCCTCAGCCTGATGGCCATCGGCATATCCGTCATCGCCAACCTCGTCGCCGGTTTCATCTACCCGGAAAACAAGCGCCTGTCGGAGCGCGAGATCGCCATGATGCTGATCTTCGACATGGTCCAGCTTACCGCGCTGCTCTACCTCACCGGCGGGCTGCACAACCCCTTTGCGCTGCTGATCCTCGCCCCCGTCACCATCGCCGCCACCGCCCTTCGGCCGGCGCCGACCATCCTGATCGGCGCGGTGGCGATCGGGCTGATCACCTTCGTCATGTGGTTCTACCGGCCGCTGCGTACCGAAACCGGCTTCGTGATGCAGATGCCGCAGGATTTCGTGTTCGGCTTCTGGGTGGCGATCGTGATCGGCGTGTTCTTCCTGGGGGCCTACGCACATCGGATCACCTCGGAGATCAACTCCATGTCGGAAGCCCTGCTGGCCACGCAGATGGCGCTTGCCCGCGAGCAGAAGATCTCGGATCTCGCCGGCGTGGTCGCCGCCACCGCGCATGAGCTGGGCACGCCGCTGGCAACCATCAAGCTCACCAGCAGCGAACTGGTG
>JALSGY010000322.1 GCA_026982515.1 Paracoccaceae bacterium | reverse complement strand
CCGAGCGCGTTCGAAAACAGGACGTCATCCTTGCCCTGTTGCTCGACGAAGCGACCGAGGAACGGCTCTACACGTCCACCCAGTTCGGGGCGGCCTTCGAAAACCAGCACGGGCTGGGCAGTCAATACACCATTCGCGATCGACTGAGCGTCCTTGCGACCAAGGGCTTCGTGAAATTCCGTCGCGATCTGGCCGAACACGGCTATCCCGCCACGCGATCACACTTCGGCTACCTCTGCGTGGAGGGCATGCGGTTTGGCCGCGAACCTGTGGTCGATGCCGAGACCGGGGAAGTCCTGGCAGAGGGTGAACCGGTCCTGCCGACCCACTTCAAATGTCCACATTCCGGGCGTGCCAGGGAGGTCGAGAACCCTGCCGTCTGGGTCTATCCGGAGGGGTTGGATGAGTGACTTCGTCATATGACAGAGGCCTTTGTCATCCTCATGCCTTTGTCATGAATCCAATGAAATCAACAACTTGGCGATGACGATGACAAAGGCCCGTGTCATACCCCTTTGTCATCGAAAACAGGAGAAAGAAACGTGAAAACAGATACTTACCAGAATCGGATGAGAAAGAGTGCAAACCCCCATACTCCGTATGGGGGCCAACCTGCGGGTTTGGCCCCCATCCATACGGAGCAGAGCATCCGCGCGCGTGTGCTCTGACCTTCCCCGCACACCAATCCGACGACGGCGGCCGGTACCGCCAAGCATCAACCGCCGTCGTCTTCCACCCGAGCAGCCAACCAGAAAAGGAGACCACCCATGGCTGATACGACTCTGCCCGGCACCGAGCCCGGCGCAACCCTGAATCCGCCGACGCGCACCATCCTCGCCCTCGACCTCGGCACCACCACCGGCTGGGCGTTGCGCAGCCACGGCGGGCTGATCACCTCCGGCATGGTCAGCTTCAAGCCCCGGCGTTTTGACGGCGGCGGCATGCGCTATCTGCGCTTCACCAACTGGCTGACGGAGATCGACCGTCTGTCCGGGCCGATCGAGGCGATCTGGTTCGAGGAAGTCAGAGCCCACAGGGGCGTGGACGCTTCCCACGTTTACGGCGGTCTCATGGCCACGCTGACCGCGTGGGCCGAATTGCGCGGCGTGCCCTACGAGGGCGTCCCAGTTGGCAGGATCAAGCGCCATGTCACGGGCAAGGGGAATGCGAACAAGGACGCCATGATTGCGGCCGCCCGCGCCCGGGGCTTCAGCCCGGTCGACGACAACGAGGCCGATGCCATTGCCATCCTGCTCTGGGCAATCGAGACGAAGGGAGGGCTGGCATGAAGACCATGCGCTTCACCCCGCCGGGCTATGGCGGGCGGCGACGTGACCCTGAACAGGTCAAGCGCGACGGCTGGAAAGAGCAAGGGCTGCTGGCAGTTTCCCTTGACGACCAACGGCTTACGTGGCCTGAGCGTGAACTGGTGCGGCAACTTGGCGAGCGTCTTTACGGCGCGCGCCCCGACAAGACGGAGGACAAACGATGACCCATTGGACACCCGCCCTCGTGGAGGAACGACTCGCGGAAGCGGCCCTGATCCTGCGACGACTCCCGGACCCGCGCCGGCGCGGCTATTTCTCGACCTGGCCCGAGATCGTCCACAGCTTTGCCGACAAGGTGGGCCAGGAACCGAAGCAGATGCGCGTGCTGCCCTCGCCGCAGGCGATCAGCCGGATGGAGGAGACACTGACCTGGACGGCCGGCCTCGAGCCCATCGACGGCAAGATCGTCTGGATGAAGGCGCATGGCGAGCGCTGGAAGGAGATCTGCTACGCCGTGGGCCTGCAACGGGCGGCGGCCCATCAGCACTGGGCTTACGGGCTCTCGGTCATCGCGCTCACCTTGAACCGGCAACCGGTCAACCGGTGGCTTTCCAAGCGCAAGTTGATCCGCCTCGCACGCGGCGCGTAGCGGATAGAAAATTGTCTGGCAGACAGTTTTCGATGAGACAAAAACGGCTCTTCCGGGGTAGAAATCAGGTATCCTCGGGAGAGGCGCGCGCGGGATAGCCCGGGCCGCAGGCTTCCAGAGTCCACCGAAGGGTCCAGACGGGATCCAATCCGCTAACTCTTTGAATCCTTGGTTCCTTCTGGGCCGAATACGTATGCTGGCGGGCGTGGCGCGCAACATCGCCAGCGACAGGGCCGGATTTTTGGGAAGCCACCCGGAGTCCACCCCCGGCCACTGCGCGCAAGAACAGCCAATGAAACAAGGCGATAGCCGCGTATAACAGCTGGCTTCCGTGCTGGACCCCACGGGGTCCAGAAAATCCACCTGGA
>JALSGY010000321.1 GCA_026982515.1 Paracoccaceae bacterium | reverse complement strand
GATGGCGATGCCCTTGGAGGTCAGCCGCTGATCGGCGTTGTCAGCACGCAGCGAAAGCCGGAACTCGGCGCGCGAGGTAAACATGCGGTAGGGTTCGCTCACCCCCCTGGTCACCAGATCGTCGATCATCACCCCGATATAGGATTCGTCGCGCCCGAAGAGGACCGGCTCACCGCCCAAGGCCTGCCGCGCAGCATTGAGCCCGGCCACAAGCCCTTGGGCCGCAGCCTCTTCATAGCCGGTGGTGCCGTTGATCTGCCCGGCGAAAAACAGGGCGGGGACATCTTTCAACTCCAGCGTCGGGCGCAATGCCCGCGGATCAACGTAATCATATTCAATGGCATAGCCGGGCTGGATTATCCGTGCATTTTCAAGCCCATGGATGGAATGCACATACTCTTCCTGCACCTCCTCCGGCAGCGAGGTCGAAATGCCGTTGGGGTAGACGATGTGGCCTTCCAGGCTTTCGGGTTCAAGAAAGATCTGGTGTGAGGGCTTCTCGGCAAAGCGCACGATCTTGTCCTCGATGGAGGGGCAGTAGCGCGGGCCCACACCTTCTATGTGCCCGCCATACATGGCCGAACGCGAGAGGTTCCGGCGGATAATCTCATGCGTGCGCTCATTGGTATGGGTGATGGCGCAGCTCACCTGCCGCGCGAAGGGATGGCTGGAGAGGAAGGAAAACATCACCGGGTCCGCATCGCCGGGCTGCTCTTCCAGCGCGTCCCAGTTGATGGTCCTGCCGTCGAGCCGCGGCGGCGTGCCGGTCTTCAGCCGCCCGAGCGGCAGGCCCAGGTTTTCAATCCGCTCGGCCAGACCGATGGCGGGCCTGTCGCCCATGCGGCCGCCGGGGCGGGAGACGTCTCCGATATGGATCACCCCGCGCAGGAAGGTGCCGGTGGTCAGGACCACCGCGCGGGCATGAATCGCAGAGCCGTCGGCAAGGGTAACGCCCTCCACCCTGTTGCTCCGCAAGAGAAAATCTGTCGCTTCGCCCTCGATGATCGTCAACCCGGGCAGGCCGGCAAGCTCCGCCTGCATTGCGGCGCGGTAAAGGGCGCGGTCAGCCTGGGCGCGAGGCCCCTGCACCGCCGGGCCCTTGCGACGATTGAGGAGGCGAAACTGGATGCCGGCGCGATCCGCCACCCGGCCCATGGCGCCGTCCAGCGCGTCGATCTCTCGCACGAGATGGCCCTTGCCGAGACCTCCGATCGCGGGGTTGCAGGACATCACGCCAATTCCGTCCAGGCTGAGCGTGACGAGCGCAGTTTTCGCCCCCATGCGCGCGGCCGCGTGGGCGGCCTCTGCCCCCGCATGGCCACCCCCGACCACAACCACCTCGAAATCGCAATGTTCCACGTGAAACATTCCTATTTTCCCAGGCAGAAACTGGCGAATATCTCGTCGAGCACGTGCTCCACATCCACACGGCCGACAAGCGAATCGAGACGGTGGATCGCGGCCCGCAATTCTTCCGCTGCCAGTTCTGCACGTTCCGGGCCGCTTTCTAGCTCAGTTCGCGCCGATTCCAAAGAGCGAACTGCGGCTTCCATCGCCAGGCGGTGACGTTCGCGAATTGCCGTGCCGGCCCTGCTGGCCCGCCTTTCCAGGGTTTCGGTGATTCGTCGAATCAGCTCTTCCACCCCTTCACCCGTCTTTCCGGAGATGCCGCCGGATGATCCGGGATGAAGATCGGCCTTGGCCTGCAACAAGATATCCTCAGGCTCAGGCTCAAGGTGAGTATATCTAGTGTGTGCATCGTTCAGAAATATGCGAAGATCCGCAGTCTTCGCTCGTTCGATCGCGCGTTTCACGCCGATGGCTTCCACCCTGTCACCGGTTTCGCGCAAGCCGGCCGTATCAAGGATGGTAACCGGCAGTCCTTGCAGATCCATCCGCACCTCGATTACATCGCGGGTGGTTCCGGCCACTTCCGAGGTAATCGCCGCCTCTCGCCCGGCCAGACGGTTGAGCAGGGTGGACTTGCCGACATTCGGCGGCCCTACAATGGCCACCTCGAACCCGTCGCGGATACGTTCAGCCACACTCGTTGCGGCGGCTTCATCGCGCAGCTGGCCCGTCACCTCCGCCAGAAGGGAGGAAACCTCGGGCGTCACATCCTCCGGCACCTCTTCATCGGCGAAATCGATGGTGGCCTCGAGCAGCGCCGCGGCGCGGATCAGCCTTTGCCGCCACTGTTCGGCCTTGCGACCCAGTGCGCCGGTAAGCACCCTCAGGGCCTGGCGGCGCTGGGCTTCGGTTTCAGCTTCGATGAGGTCGGCCAGG
>JALSGY010000320.1 GCA_026982515.1 Paracoccaceae bacterium | reverse complement strand
GTTCGGGAGCGTGTTGCCCGCCGGAACGTCCATCAGCAGGAAGGGATAGAAGGTCACGCGATAACCTCGCGCCTTCATCTCCTTGATCGCCTGCACCACCGAGAAATCCGCCGGCGTGCCGCCGTAGTTGGTTCTGCCCTCAGCATCCAAGCTGATCAGGTGGGCGCCGGCGCGGTCCACCCCGTTCACGGACCAGCTCTTCGGCGAGGTCACCTTGGAGGCGGCCTCCACAGCGGGCCTGATCTGGCAGTTACCCGCGCGCAGATCCAGGCCGAACCAGCTGACTACCAGCGAGACGCTTTCGATGTTCGGTGCAGCCGCCTGCAGGTTGTCGAGCGAGGCCAGGATGTCCGGCCTGCCGGTGGTGTTGTTCACGTTCTCCGAGGCCGTGTTGCCGCCGGTGCCGCGCGTGATCGGCTCTGTGGCATAGACGAACTCGCCCGAGCCCGGGATCATGGTGACGGACCTGACCATGCCCTCGGCCGTATCCGCCTCCACCAGCGGCCGGAACACCTCGAAGGACAGCTGCGGGATGCGGTTGCCGAAGGGCGTGAGGTAGAGATCCTCGAACACCATGTAGGCCGTGCCGCGATAAGCGGGCGCATTGCCCGCGCCCATCTTTGAGAGGATGAATGGGTCGGGCGTCTGCGCCTCGTCGCCCTTGTAGAGCCGCCATGTCACACCTGTCAGATCCAGCGGCTTGCCGTCCGCCCACACCCGCCCGATGCCCGAGATCGGCCCTTCGCAGAGCGCCACGGCGAAGGAGGCGGTGTAGCTGTAGGTCGTGGTGGTGACCTTCGGCCCGCCGCCCTTGCCGCCACCCGAGGTCGAGGTGCTGACGTGTTCGGTGAAATCGGTGGCCCAGATGATGTTGCCGCCGATCCGCATCCGGCCCCAGGTGCGCGGGATCACCGCACCTTCGGTGGATGTGGTGACGGCGAGGTTTTCCAGCCGTGCGCCCTCGATCCGCTGGCCGGGGGTGAGCTGCGACACGATCCAACTGTCCACGAGCGAGCCCGCGAACGAGCCGACAGCCCCGCCGATGACGGCGGAGGACACGCCGAGAATGCCGCCGCCAATCGAGGCGCCCAGCGCGGTGCCGGCGGAGGCAAGAAGGATCGAAGCCATGGTGGATTAGCTCACGGGAAATCGAAAGGCGAAGGCGATGCGGCGGCGCCAGGGATCGATCAGGGGTTCTTCGATGACGCCGGTGCGCTCATAGGCGTGAATGAAGTGCGGACGCGCACCCCGGGCGGTATGGGACGACAGGATGCCCGCGTGCTTGGCGATGGCGCCGGCGCGCATGCGGAACAGCACCACGTCGCCGGTGCGGGCGTCGGCCACGTCGATCTCGATCATCGCCGTCCGCGCGGCTTCCGCCAGGACTTCATGCGGCCCGGCTTCGCCCCAGTCGCGCGAATAGGGTGGCACCGGCATCGGCTCGGGGCCGACGACCTCGCGCCAGACGCCCCGGATCAGCCCGAGGCAGTCGCAACCCACGCCCTTGACCGAGGCTTGGTCGTGATAAGGCGTGCCGATCCAGCTGCGCGCCGCCCGGACGATGCGCGCGGGCATGATACGAGCGGCTCCGCAGTGGGCGTTCCCACCCGTCGTC
Organism: Paracoccaceae bacterium; assembly: GCA_026982515.1. Taxonomy (GTDB): domain Bacteria; phylum Pseudomonadota; class Alphaproteobacteria; order Rhodobacterales; family Rhodobacteraceae; genus S012-89. Next base: position 674 of record JALSGY010000320.1, on the reverse strand, counting down.
ACAGCACCGCCCCCGCGTTGTCCTCGCCCTTGGCGGCATAGCGGATCACGGTGTTCTGGCCGGGGATATGGGGGAAGCCGCGGAAATTGACCCCGTTCGCAAACTTCGCCTTGCAGGTCTCGAAGGTCTTGTCGCAGCCTGCGGTGATGTCAAACGTGTCGCCCGCGGCAATCGCCAGCACCGGCGTTTCCAGCAGGGTGATGGTCACATCCGAGGTGCCGACCACATGGGTCAGCACCTCCGCCTTGCGGCCCGCATTGGCGCCGAAGGTCCAAGTCAGTGTGCCCAGCGCGAACCAGCCATCCGAATGGGCGGAGAGGTCCGCCACGGTGAAGCTGCGGTCGCCCGCAACCGTCACCACCGTGCCAGACCCCTTGAACGCCGGATCATTCAGATTCACCCCGCAGCGGACATCACCGAGGCTCGCATCGCAAATCGCCTGAAAGGTCCGCCCGACGGTCTGGTTCAGGACATGTGCGAGCGAGCGCATCTCGGCCACGAACTGCACCCGGCCCCGCCGCACCTGGCCGATGGCACCGCGCCGCATCAACACGCGCTGCGAGGTGTCCTGCCAGTTGACCCGCCAGATCTCGACCTCGGCATTGTCCCAGCGGCCATCGAGGATGTCAGTCTCGGTGATGGTGGTGGAAGTCAGCACGCCCTCGGCATCCTGT
>JALSGY010000319.1 GCA_026982515.1 Paracoccaceae bacterium | reverse complement strand
GCACTCGGTCCGCTTCGTGCATCGCAAGCTGATCGCGCCGGGAGAGTGGCGCAACGTGGCCGGCGAATTCACCGTTCAGTAACGCCGTATCCCGTGGGGCCGGGGTCAGCCCCGGCCGCGGCGGGCCGCCATCACCCACAGCACCACCAGCCCCAGCGAGAACGCGGCATTGAGGTTGGGCATGGTGATTCCCAACATCTGCCAGGCGATCTCGTCGCAGCGCACCAGCGGCGCCTCGAGGATCTGCTGCATCAGCTCGTCGGGGCTCAGCCCCGCGACTCCACCGCTGGTGCAGGAGGTGAAGCCTTCCCACCACTTGCGCTCGATGCCGCTGTGGTAGATCCCCAGCCCCGCCGTGGTCAGCGCCGCCCCCGCGCCCAGCCAGGGCAGCAGGGCACCCGGCCGCCACAGCGCGACCGCCCCGATCGCCACCGCCGCCGCATGCGGGTAGCGCTGCCACAGGCACAGCTGGCAGGGCGCATAACCGAGGGCCTGGAAGATGAACGCCCCGGCCAGAAGCGCCGCCGAGCCGCCGGCGGCCAGCAGGACGAGGGTGTTGCGCTGCAGCCTCATCACAGATACCTCACCGCGGCGAACCCGCCGATCAGCAGCGCCATCAGCAGCGAGAACATCAGCCCCAGGCGCCTTTCGATGAAGTCGCGTATCGGCGGGCCGAACTTCCACAACAGCGCGGCCAGCACGAAGAAGCGCAGCCCCCGCGCGAGGATCGAGGCGATCACGAACACGCCAAGGTTCAGCCCGGTGGAGCCCGACAGGATGGTGATCACCTTGTAGGGGAAGGGGGTGACCCCGGCCACCAGCACCGCCCAGGCGCCGTATTCGTTGTATCGTTCGGCGAAGGTGCCGAAGGCATCCTGCTTGCCGTAGAACTCCAGCACCGGGCGGCCGACGCTCTCGAACAGGCCCCAGCCGATGTAATAGCCCAGGAGCCCCCCCGCCACCGACGACGCCATCGCAACCCCGGCGATCAGGAAGGCCCGGCGCGGGGCAGCGATGATCATCGGGATCATCAGGATGTCGGGGGGGATCGGAAAGACCGAGCTTTCCACGAAGGCCACGAAGGCCAGCGCCCACAGGGCGCGCGGGTGCTCGGCCAGCGAGATCGTCCAGTCGTAGAGCTTGCGTAACATGCCCGATGCCTCTTTTGCCCCTTACGCCATGGCGGCGGCGCTGCGTCAAGGCGGACATTTTGCAGTGGACGGGCGCAGCACGCGGCGATACACCCATGCCCGGTTGCCCGAGTGGCGGAATGGTAGACGCAGGGGATTCAAAATCCCCCGCCCGCAAGGGCGTGAGAGTTCGAGTCTCTCCTCGGGCACCAGGCACCTGGCCCTGCGCCTTTGTCCCTTCACTCCCCGTCGGGGGGAAAGTGGCAGTTGCGCCGGGCCGGGGTGTCGAAATCGAATCCGAACATCTCGATATCCCTGGCGTACCAGTCGGCCACGATCTGGATCGTTCTGGGGGTGTAGTAGTCCTTCCAGTGCTTGCCGCCCCCCGCCCGGCTGACGTTGCGCCGGTGCAGCGGCGTCTTGAGGCCGAAGTAGCGGGAGGCCTCCTCGGCAAGCCTTTCCTGGCGCAGGATGTGGGCAACGAGGCGTCCGTCTTCGTCCGTCACGTAATCGGCCTGGGGATACCAGCCGCGGATCGCCCGGTGCCAGTAGAAGGGGCGGTTGCCGTAGATGTGGCGTTCTTCGAGGAAGGCCTCGAAACTGTCGGGCACATAGCCCGCAGGTGCGCTGCCGTTGTCGATTGCGGTCAGGGCGAAACGATAACGCGACACCACCCGCGCCCACGGGTTGCGCACCACCGCCACCGCCTGAAGCCTGCGCCGCACGTCCGCGCGCACGTCGCGCCAGCGGGCGTGATTGTATCCTGGGTGTTCGTCTTCTCCGCGCATGGCCTGCTCTAGCTCCTGCCGGTATTTGAGAGAGGCCAGGAACATCGGGTGGACCTTGATCATCCGGTAGTAGAGTTCCCGATGCCGGTTCATGGCGCTGCCGGCATTCTTGGGAATGTGGATGAACAGCCAGCGCGCAAGCCCGGTGCGATAGGCGACGAAGGCCCGCACCTTGCGTGTGGTCAATATGCTACCCATTGTCTGCTTCCTGTTCGCCAGCTCTGGAGGGTGCCTTGGCTGCCATGATCCACCACCCCGGTGTGACAGCCGCGGTGCGCTCGGCGAATTTTCCCTTCATGCAGCGCGAATCCTCCGAGCGCAGCCGTGCGTGGGCAATGTCACGCAGCACGTTGCGCCAGGTGGTCAGCCAG
>JALSGY010000318.1 GCA_026982515.1 Paracoccaceae bacterium | reverse complement strand
CGCCGCCGGACCCGACCAGGCACCCCTCACACCCTGTCCTCGAAGTAGCAGCGGACCGGTCGCACCCCTGTGGCAGCAATCCACATCGGGAAAGATTTTCTTAGAAAATCGGTCTGTTACAGGCTTTCCTTGAGCTTGGAAATATCCAGCACCCCGTGCCTGCATCCCATGGTGCCGGCAGCCACCTGCACGGGGCCGCAATCGAGGGTGCCCAGCAGGACGTCCCCGTCGGCGCTCAGGGCGGGCTGGGCCAGCTTCCTGGAAAACCCCGGATTGCGCGCCCGCCCCGCTGCGAGTGCGCGATCAATGAGCCCTGAGCCCAAGGCATTGCGCCGGGCAGGCGCGAGTTTCGTCTGCCGTTCCTTTCTCAGTCTTCCGCATCACGGGTCAGGTCGAACACCGCCACCCCGTGGGACGGCTTGTGCCGCCCCCGCCATTTCTCGTGGCGCAGGGTGCGGCGCACATCGGTGATGCCCGAATCCCAGTGTTCCTCGATCGAAAACCGCGAGAACTCGTAATCCTTGGAGTGTCGGAAATGGCTCTTGCGGCGGAAGATCAAGTGGACGATGGAAATCGCCGCGTTGCAGCACAAGGCGTGCAGCATCTTCGCATCCGGGTCGTCCCTGAGATCTTCGGGCAGCCGGGAGATCAGCCGGTGCGCGGCGCGGCGCATCTCCTGGCTGCGGCGGAACGTGTCGGTATTGAAGCGGGTGCGGCTGGAAAAGCGGATGTCCTTCTCGCGCTCGGCCACCTCCAGCAGGTCGCGCGGCATCGGGCCGCGGGCGCTGAAGACATCGACCTGGAAGATCAGCATGTCCGGCCGCGGCACCTCGTCGAGCACATATTGCAGCGGCGTGTTCGAGACCAGACCGCCGTCCCAGTAGTGCTCGCCGTCGATCTCCACCGGGGGGAAGCCCGGCGGCAGGGCGCCGCTGGCCATGACATGGGCGGGGCCGAGTTCCATCCGGTCAGTGTCGAAATAGGTGAAGTTCCCCGTCCTGACATTCACCGCACCCACGCTGAGCCGGGTAGGCCCGTGGTTGAGCAGATCAAAATCGACCAGCTCTTCCAGGGTGCGGCGCAACGCGTCGGTGCGGTAATGGCTGAGCGCCTCGGCAGAACCGGAAGGCCAGACGAAGGCCGGCGGCAGGCGCGGCGAAAAGAAGCCGGGCAGTCCGAAGGCGGCGGCATGGGCGGCGCTGGCGGCATTGAACATGTCGCGCCCCTGCTCGCCGGGCCAGGCCGGGCGGGCCAGCAGCCCCGAAGAGACCGTCTCCCAGAAGTCGCGCAGCCGCTCGACCCGCCGCTCGGGCGGGTTGCCGGCGATCAGGGCGGCGTTGATCGCCCCGATCGAGATGCCCGCCACCCAATCGGGCAGGTAGCCGTTGTCGGAAAGCTCCTGGTAGGAGCCGGCCTGATAGGCCCCCAGCGCGCCGCCGCCCTGCAGGACCAGAACCGTCTTTTCCTCGCCGATTCCGCAGCGCTCGTCCCGTCCGTTGTCCATGTGCCGCAACCTCCCGTGCATCATGCTGCCCTGCAGCATAAGTCGGGTGTTTTCGGCGGATTACAAACCCGAACCCGGAAATGTTACCGGCGGAGGCATCGGAGCGGGCCGCACGGGCAGGCCCGGCGCTCAGCCGCCCCACAACACCGGGGCGGCCTCGGCCATCACGGTGACACCGATGAAGATGGCCACGCCCGCCACCGCCACCTGGACCAGCCGGAACAGCCACGAGGCCGATTTCTCGGCCAGTCCCAGCGGCCAGCTGGCGGCGAAGGTCAGCGCCGCCATGCCGAGGATCGAGCCGAGCCCGAACACCAGGATGTAGATCACCGCGGTCAGGATGTTCTGGGTGGCCGCGGCGGTCAGAGCCACCAGCCCGGCCGAACCGGCTGCGCCATGGGCCAGCCCGATCAGATAGGCGCGTGGCGAAAAGGAGAAGGCGTGATCGTGGTCGTGGGGGTCGCGATCATGCGGCACGCGGGCGCCGGCGTGGCTGTGGGCATGGAAATGCCGCCGCCCGTCGCCGTGATCGTGCAGGTGGAAATGGATGCGCTCGCGGCGCAGCTTCCAGATGACATGCCCCCCCAGCCCGATCAGCATGATGCCCACGGCAAATTCCATACCGGCGGCGAAACGCTCGGTCAGGATCATGCCGAACAGGATCACCGGCACCGAGATGATGAACAGCGTGGTGGTATGGCCCATCCCCCAGCTGGCCCCCAGGAAGGCCAGCCGCTTCGGCGTGGCCCTGCCCGAAGAGGCCAGCGTGCCCACTGCGGCCAGGTG
>JALSGY010000317.1 GCA_026982515.1 Paracoccaceae bacterium | reverse complement strand
AGAACGACGAATGGCAGACCGCAAGCCGCTACATGCAGGTCGAGGCCTTCGCCCAGATCGACAACGAGGAGACAGACCCCATTCTCAGCATAACAACTCAGGCCGCATGATCATGCCCCGAGGCCACCCAAATTACACCACCTTGACGGACGTGACCGTTCCAACCAGTGATGTTAGCGGTAACGCACGCCCTTGGCCCGGCTTGCACAAGCCCCCGCTTTGCCGCTAACAAGTTGCCAGGCAACACAGGTGGCACGGGTGGCAGGCAAAACCGCAAAGCTACGGAAAAGACCGCTGACGCTGCGCGATGTCTCCGAGGCCTCGGGGGTCAGCGAAATGACTGTCAGCCGGGTGCTGCGCAACCGCGGCGACGTCTCTGAGGCGACCCGCAGCAAGGTTCTGAAGGCGGCCAAGGCGCTGGGATACGTGCCCAACAAGATCGCCGGCGCGCTGGCCTCTCAGCGGGTGAATCTCGTGGCCGTCATCATCCCCTCGCTTTCCAACATGGTCTTTCCCGAGGTGCTTTCGGGCATTTCCGAAGTGCTGGACGAAACCCCCCTTCAGCCGGTGGTCGGGGTGACGAACTACAGCCCCGAGCGCGAAGAGAAGGTGCTCTACGAAATGCTCTCGTGGCGGCCTTCGGGGGTGATCATCGCCGGGCTTGAGCACTCTGACCCGAGCCGCGCCATGCTGCGGGCGGCGGGGATTCCGGTGGTCGAGATCATGGACGTGGACGGCGAGCCGATCGATGCGGTGGTGGGCATCTCGCACCGCGCCGCCGGCTACGAGATGGCCACCGAGATCGTCCAGCAGGGCTATCGCCGCATCGGGTTCCTGGGCACCAAGATGCCGCTGGACCACCGGGCACGCAAACGCTTCGAGGGTTTCACCGAAGCTCTGGCCAAGGCCGGGCTGGAGGTGGTGGACCAGGAGTTCTACTCCGGCGGCTCGGCGCTGCTGAAGGGCCGCGAGATGACCGAGGCCATCCTCAAGCGCCACCCCGATCTGGATTTCCTCTACTACTCCAACGACATGATCGGCGCAGGCGGGCTGCTGTTCCTGCTGGAGCAAGGGGTGGACATTCCCGGCCGGATCGGGCTGGCCGGGTTCAACGGGGTGGAACTGCTCGAGGGCCTGCCACGGCAGCTGGCCACGATGGACGCCTGCCGCGCCGAAATCGGCCGCGCCGCTGCCGAAATCATCGCCCGACGCATCGCCGATGAAACCGCCGAACCGGGAGAGAAGATCGTGTTCAAAAGCAGGATGTCCCCCGGCGATACGCTGTTGCGCAGCGACAGCAGCTCCTGAGAAGCCGGCAGGCCGCGCGCCCTATCCCTGATTGTCGGAAAGCGTATCCTCGCAGCGGGCAAGGCAGTTTTGCATGATCCACAGGACATCCGAGTCGCTTGGCTTGGGCTCTTCGTCGCCGAGCCAGCGGATGATCGCCTGATCCGCCTCGAGGGCCGCCTGCCCCAGTTCGGCGAAACCGACGGATTTCGCCAGCCCCGCGATCTTGTGCGCGATGGCCCCGAAGGCCTTGATGCTGTCGCGCCTGTCCGCCCTGCTTTCCGCGCGCGCGAGCAACTGGCGCAACTCGGCGCTTTGTTCGCCGAGACGGTCGAGAAATCGCGTCCGTATTCTTGCTAGTGCTCCTTCAAAATCTGGTTGAGTCATCAATGCTCCCATCGTGATTACTTGTCAGAAAACAGATTGAACTTCAGCCCCCTTGTAATAAGGGGCTTCACCTTCAATACCTTGGCATCAATACGAAGGGTCTTTTCGGTAACCGAAGCCGTGGCGTCGAGCAGCATGGAATGAATGTCATTGCGGCGGTGAATCGGGTTTTCCACCGGGTCGCCAACGATGATGCCGGGCCGGCCGTCATCGGGCTTCAGGCCTGCCTCTTCAGCCGCCTTGGCCAGGATGTCACCGAAATCTTGAGGGATCGGCGCGCCGGAGCGGTCGATCACACCGACGAACAGGCCCGACCCGAAATGTGAAAGCAGGAAATCGCATTTGCCGAAACTCTTCGCGATCAGCGCTGCCACCTTCTCGAGCAGTTCGTAATATTCGCCCTCGTCGAGCTTGAGAAAGGCATCCCTGGCCTCGGTGAACTTGAAGGCGATCGCAGCCGACTGGTACAGCCCCTTGCGCGAAAGCTGCAGCAGGAAATTCTCCAGCACCTGCAGGTCGACGACCCGCTCCACCCCTTCAACCGTGACCGGGGCCTGGAACAGCGCCGTCTTTTCGTCATCGAGGCCGGTGGTCAGGGCCGAAGCCAGGAAATAGGC
>JALSGY010000316.1 GCA_026982515.1 Paracoccaceae bacterium | reverse complement strand
ATAGACAACCAGCGCAGGAACACCAACCTGGCGGGCCAGAAGGATGTGCTCGCGCGTCTGCGGCATCGGGCCGTCGGCCGCCGAAACCACCAGGATCGCGCCGTCCATCTGCGCCGCACCCGTGATCATGTTCTTCACGTAGTCCGCGTGACCGGGGCAGTCCACATGCGCGTAGTGGCGGTTGTCCGTCTCGTACTCAACATGCGCCGTCGAGATCGTGATCCCGCGGGCCTTCTCCTCCGGCGCCCCGTCAATCTGGTCGTAGTCCTTGAACTCGCCGAAATACTTCGTGATCGCAGCCGTCAGCGTCGTCTTGCCGTGGTCAACGTGACCAATCGTGCCAATGTTCACGTGCGGCTTCGTGCGTTCAAACTTTTCCTTTGCCATGGTGGCCTCCTGTTATCTCGTGGTCGCGCGGCTTACGCGTATTTCGCCTGGATTTCTTCGCTGATGTTCTGCGGCACCGGATCGTAGTGGTCGAACAGCATGGTGAAGTTCGCCCGGCCCGAAGACATGGAGCGCAGGTTGTTGATGTAGCCGAACATGTTGGCCAGCGGCACGAAGGCGTTGATCACGATCGCGTTGCCGCGGGTTTCCTGGCCCTGCACCTGGCCACGGCGGCTGGTCAGGTCGCCGATGATGTTGCCGGTGTATTCCTCGGGCGTCACCACCTCGACCTTCATGATCGGCTCCAGCAGCTTGGCGCCGGCCTTCTTGAGCCCCTCGCGCATGGCGGCACGAGCGGCGATTTCGAAGGCGAGCACCGAGGAGTCCACGTCGTGGTAGGCACCATCGACCAGCGCCACCTTGACGTCGATCACCGGGAAGCCGGCCAGCGGGCCGCTGTCGAGCACGGACTTGATGCCCTTCTCGACGCCGGGGATGTATTCCTTCGGCACGGCACCGCCGACGATGCGGGATTCGAAGGAATAGCCCTCGCCCGGCTCGGTCGGCTCCAGCTCCATCTTGACGCGGGCGAACTGACCCGACCCGCCGGTTTGTTTCTTGTGGGTGTAGTCCACCTCGGCCTTGTGGCTGATGGTTTCACGGTAGGCCACCTGCGGCGCACCGATGTTGGCCTCGACCTTGAACTCGCGCTTGAGGCGATCGATCAGGATGTCGAGGTGAAGTTCGCCCATGCCCTTCATGATGGTCTGGCCCGATTCGAGGTCGGTCTCGACGCGGAAGGACGGATCTTCGGCGGCAAGCCGCGCCAGACCCTGGGACATCTTTTCCTGGTCGGCCTTGGTCTTGGGCTCAACCGCGATCTCGATCACCGGATCGGGGAACGTCATGGTCTCCAGCACCACGGGCTTTTGTGGATCGCACAGCGTGTCACCGGTGGTGGTGTCCTTCAGGCCGGCGAGCGCGATGATGTCGCCCGCGAAGGCCTCTTCGATTTCCTCGCGGTTGTTCGAGTGCATCATCATCATCCGGCCGACGCGCTCTTTCTTGCCCTTCGTCGAGTTCAGCATCTGGTCGCCCTTCTTCAGGACGCCCGAGTAGATGCGGGTGAAGGTGAGCGAGCCGACGAACGGGTCGTTCATGATCTTGAAGGCGAGCGCCGAGAAGGGCTCGTTGTCGTCGGCATGGCGGGCGATGTTGCGGGTTTCGGTCTCGTCCCCCGGGGCAAAGCCCATGTAGGCGGGCACGTCCAGCGGGCTGGGCAGGTAGTCGATCACCGCGTTGAGAAGCGGCTGCACGCCCTTGTTCTTGAAGGCCGAGCCGCAAAGAACGGGCACGAAATCCATCGCCAGGGTACCCTTGCGGATCAGACGGCGCAGGGTTTCGACATCGGGCTCGTTGCCCTCCAGGTAGGCCTCCATCACCTCGTCGTCCTGCTCCACCGCAAGCTCGACCAGCTCGGCGCGCATCTCTTCAGCCTTGTCCTTCAGCTCATCGCGCACCGGCTGGCGGGTCCAGGAGGCGCCGAGATCGTCGCCCTTCCAGGTCCACTCTTCCATGGTGATCAGATCGACGATGCCTTCCAGCTTGTCCTCGGCCCCGATCGGAATCTGGATAGGCGCCGGCGTGGCCCCGGTACGATCCTTGATCATCTCGACGCAGTTGAAGAAATCGGCGCCGATCTTGTCCATCTTGTTGACGAAGACGATCCGCGGCACACTGTAGCGGTCTGCCTGACGCCAGACCGTTTCGGTCTGCGGTTCGACGCCCGCGTTGGCATCCAGCACGGCCACCGCGCCGTCAAGCACGGCCAGCGAACGTTCCACCTCGATGGTGAAGTCCACGTGGCCGGGGGTGTCGATGATGTTCAGGCGGTGCTTTTTCGTCTGGGCCG
>JALSGY010000315.1 GCA_026982515.1 Paracoccaceae bacterium | reverse complement strand
GACGATCCGCGCCAAGGGAGATCTGCACATCGACGACCACCACACGGTGGAAGACACGGGCATCGCACTGGGCCAGGCGCTGGCCCGCGCCCTGGGCGACAAGAAGGGCATCCGCCGCTACGGCGAGTGCCGCCTGCCCATGGATGACGCCCAGGTGGCCTGTGCGCTTGACCTCTCGGGCCGTCCCTTTCTGGTGTGGAACATCAAGATGCCCACCGCCAGGATCGGCACCTTCGACACCGAGCTGGTGCGCGAGTTCTTCCAGGCGCTCTCGACCCATGGCGGGATCACCCTGCATCTGGATCTGATCCACGGGGTCAACAGCCACCACATCGCCGAGGCCGTCTTCAAGGCCTGCGCCCGCGCCCTGCGCCAGGCCGTCGAGACGGACCCGCGCAAGGCCGACGAGATCCCCTCCACCAAGGGGGCGCTTTAGTGCTGACGGTTCTGGTCGATTACGATTCGGGCAACCTGCACTCGGCCGAGAAGGCCTTTCAGCGCATGGCCGCCGAAGGAGGGGCGGGCGAGGTGCTCGTCTCCTCGCGCCCCGAAGACGTGACCCGCGCCGATCGCATCGTGCTGCCCGGCGACGGCGCCTTCCCGGCCTGCCGGAGGCAGCTGGCCGAATACACCGGCCTGTCGGAGGCCATCGAAGAGGCGGTCGTCGCACGCGGCCGGCCATTTCTGGGCATCTGCGTGGGCATGCAGATGATGGCCACGCTGAGCCGCGAATACGAGGTGACCGAGGGCTTCGGCTGGATCCCCGGCGAGGTGGTGCGCATCACCCCCGACGACACCTCCCTGAAGGTGCCGCACATGGGCTGGAACGATCTGGTGGTGGACCGCCCGCACCCGGTGCTGGAGGGAATCACCACCGGCACCCATGCCTATTTCGTGCACTCCTACCACTTCCGGGTGGCCGACCCGGCCCACCTGCTGGCCCATTGCGACTACGGCGGCAAGATCACCGCCATCGTCGGGCGCGACAACATGATCGGCACCCAGTTCCACCCGGAAAAAAGCCAGGCCGCCGGGCTGCGGCTGATCGCCAATTTCCTGGCCTGGAGCCCCTGAGCCGCGGGACGGCGGCCCATCCGGGGCGGCGGGACGGCCGCGCAGGCGGGGGCTTCCGCCCCCCTTGCCCCTGGCGGGGCAATTCCCCCCGAGAGTATTTGCCGACAGAAGAAGAAGGGATTTGCCCTTCTTCCTTCTTCTTGCGGCGGATACGCCCAGGTAGCGAAAGCCGCCGGGCGGGGCCTACTTCACCCGTGTCCAGGTGGAGGAGCGGCACACCAGACCGCCCAGAACGCAGCCCGACACCAGAAGCGTATCGCCCTTGAGCACCATCTTGGAACGGTAGGTCTTGTCGCGGTCGGGCGACCAGACCTTGCCCTTGCCATACTTGCCGCCGCCCTGGGGCACCATGTCCCAGACGATCAGCTTGCCGAGGTTTTCCGAGCTGTATTCCTTGCCGTTCTCGTCGAAGGTCTTGATCAGCACGCCGCACAGCTTTTCGGCGGCCTTGGTGCAGGGGCCGATCTGCACGTAACCCGTCTTGCCGTTGTCATCGGGCTGGGTCTGCCAGATGCCGGCCGCCGGCTCGGCCAGCACAGCGCCGGCCAGGCCGAGGAAGAAGGCCACGATCAGGGCGATTCTCTTCATTTTTCTTTCCTCCCGTTTTCCCTGCCCCGATTATGCCCGCCCCTTCCGTTTCACGGCAAGCATGACGCAAGGTCGCCCTGGCCCTTTGCAATCGGCCGGACTTCGTGCCAAAGACCGCCCGAGAAGAGCAAGACAGGACCCCGGCGCATGATCCTCTACCCCGCGATCGACCTCAAGGACGGCCAGTGCGTCCGCCTCTACAAGGGCGAGATGGAGCGCGCCACCGTGTTCAGCGACGACCCCGCCGCCCAGGCCCGCGCTTTCGAGGAGGCCGGCTGCGAATGGCTGCATCTGGTCGATCTCAACGGTGCCTTCGCCGGCGAGCCGGTGAACGCGGGCGCCGTCGAGGCGATCCTGGGCACCATCTCGGTGCCGGCCCAGCTGGGCGGGGGCATCCGCGACATGGCCACCATCGAGCGCTGGCTTTCCAAAGGGCTGGCACGGGTGATCCTGGGTACCGTGGCGGTGGAAGAGCCCGCCCTGGTGCGCGAGGCGGCGCGCGCCTTCCCCGGCCAGGTGGCGGTGGGAATCGACGCCCGCGGCGGGCGTGTGGCCACCCGCGGCTGGGCCGAAGAAACCGATGTGCAGGCCACCGATCTGGCGCGCTCCTTCGAGGATGCCGGCGTGGCCGCCATCATCTA
>JALSGY010000314.1 GCA_026982515.1 Paracoccaceae bacterium | reverse complement strand
GCTGAAGATGGGCGGCTACGGCTTCTTGCGCTTTTCCCTGCCGATGTTTCCGGTGGGCTCCGACCTTCTGGCGCCGCTGGTGCTGTGGCTCAGCGCGATCGCCATCGTCTACACTTCGCTGGTGGCACTGGCCCAGAAGGACATGAAGAAGCTGATCGCCTATTCCTCGGTGGCGCACATGGGCTATGTCACCGCCGGGATCTTCGCCGCCAACCAGCAGGGTATCGACGGGGCGATCTTCCAGATGCTTTCCCATGGCTTCATCTCGGGCGCGCTGTTTTTGTGCGTGGGCGTGATCTACGACCGGATGCACACCCGCGAGATCGACGCCTACGGCGGGCTGGTCAACCGCATGCCGGCCTATGCGCTGATCTTCATGCTGTTCACGATGGCCAATGTGGGCCTGCCCGGAACCTCCGGTTTCGTGGGTGAGTTCCTGACCCTGGTCGGCATTTTCAAGGCCAACACCTGGGTGGCGCTCGTGGCCACCACCGGGGTGATCCTCTCGGCGGCCTATGCACTGTGGCTTTACCGCCGCGTGGTGCTGGGAGAGCTGATCAGGGAAAGCCTCAAGTCGATCTCCGACATGAACCTGCGAGAAAAGGCGATCTTCGCGCCGCTGGTGGCGATGACGCTTCTCCTGGGCGTCTACCCGAGCCTGGTGACCGACATCATCGGCCCCTCGGTCGAGGCGCTGGTAACCGATTACAACGCCGCACTGCCTGCCGGGACGGCCGCGCAGATGGCAAGCAACTAGGGGCACGCACATGACCTCTGCCGATTTCACACTGGTCCTGCCGGAAGTCATCCTGGCCGTTTTCGCCATGGGCGCGCTTCTCCTGGGCGTCTATGGCGGCAAGGACAAGACCGCACCGATCCTCACCTGGACGACCGCCGGTCTGATGGTGGCGCTGGGGGCCTGGATCGGCCTGTCGGGCGAGGGCAGCGGCACGGCCTTCGGAGGAATGATCGTCAATGACGGTTTCGCCCGCTTCGCCAAGGTGACGGTGCTGCTCTCGGCGGCGGCGGTGATCCTGATGAGCGAAAGCTACATGGAACGCCACGGCCTGCTGCGCTTCGAATATCCGCTGATCATTGCGCTTGCGACCGTGGGCATGATGGTGATGGTTTCGGCCGCCGATCTGATGGTCCTCTACATGGGGCTGGAGCTGCAGTCGCTGTCGCTTTACGTGGTGGCCAGCCTGCGTCGCGACAGCGTGAAATCCACCGAGGCCGGCCTCAAGTACTTCGTGCTGGGGGCGCTCAGCTCGGGCCTTCTGCTTTACGGCGCCTCGCTGGTTTACGGCTTTGCCGGAACCACGCTGTTTTCCGGCATCATCGAGGTGGCGGGCGAGGGGGAGATCTCGCTGGGGCTGCTGTTCGGGCTGGTGTTCCTGATCACCGGCCTGGCCTTCAAGGTCTCCGCCGTGCCCTTCCACATGTGGACGCCCGATGTCTACGAGGGCTCTCCCACCCCGGTTGCCGCCTTCTTCGCCGCGGCGCCCAAGATGGCGGCCATGGGGCTGCTTGCGCGGGTGCTGTTCGACGCCTTCGGAGGCGTCAGCGCCGAATGGGGCCAGATCCTGGCGCTGCTTTCGCTGGCCTCGATGTTCCTCGGCGCCATCGCCGCGATCGGCCAGCGCAACATCAAGCGGCTGATGGCCTATTCCTCGATCGCGCACATGGGTTTTGCCCTGATGGGGCTGGCCGCGGGCACGGTGGTCGGCGTGCAGGCGATGCTGATCTACATGGTGATCTACGTCACCATGAATGTCGGCACCTTCGCCTTCATCCTGTCGATGGAGCGCGACGGCCAGCCGGTGACCGACATCGGCAGCCTGCGCCAGTTCTCGAAAACCGAGCCGCTCAAGGCGCTGGCGGTGCTGGTGCTGATGTTCTCGCTGGCCGGAGTGCCGCCGCTGGTGGGCTTCTTCGGCAAGTTCTACGTGCTCACCGCGGCGGTGGATGCCGGGCTGGCGTGGCTGGCCATTGCCGGGGTGATCGCCTCGGTGATCGGCGCCTTCTACTACCTGCGCATCGTCTACTACATGTATTTCGGCGACGAGGGCGACGGCGTTCAAAGCACCATGTCGCCAGTGGCCTGGGTCTGCCTGATGGCTTCGGCCGGGATCATGGTGCTGGGCGTGATCAACCTCTTCGGGGTCGGCGGCGCGGCGATGGCGGCGGCGAGCGCCCTTGTCAACTGACTGGCCCGAGGGGTACGGCCGGCAGGTTCTGGCCGAAACCGACAGCACCAACGCCGAGGCCGCGCGCCAGGCGCATACCCTGGCCGGGCCGACCTGGAT
>JALSGY010000313.1 GCA_026982515.1 Paracoccaceae bacterium | reverse complement strand
GCCCCAGGCGCCGGCGCAGCCTGCCGGGCAGGGAAAACCCCGTCAGCACCAGCAGGTAGTTGTTGACCGCCGCCAGCAGCTTGGCCACGCAAACCAGGGTCAGGAAATGGAAGACCCCCAGATGCACCTCGCCGCCCGGTGCAATTAGCCCGATGCGCAGCGCCGCCTGCGTGGCCCCCAGCATTCCGGAAAGGATGAGCCACAGCACGGCGGTGGTCCGCCATGGCGCGCGATGTATGGCCCGGCGCAGGAAAGGGTTGGCTTCCACATGGCCGGCCCGCAGCGCCAGCACCGTGGAATGCCCGTCCAGCAGGACTGCGGCGGTGATCAGAAGGGCCAGGGTAGGGGCATCGGGCATCGGCTACCTGCCGATTACCTGCACCCGCTGGCGCAATTCGCCCGAGGCGGCATCGAAGATCAGGATTTCATCCCCGTCGGTCACCACCGCGAACCAGTCGCCGCCGCGGGTGAAGGCCAGCGGCCGGGCGCCCTCGGGCAGGGCGATGGTGGCCGGCAGTTCCAGCCGGGCGGGGGCGGTGGAGAAGCGGATGACAAGCAGCCCGACCAGGGTTAGAAGGCCGAAGATCATGGTCACCGCCAGAACGGTGACGAGGATGCGCAGGAACCGCAGGTTGCGCGCGTCTGCCTCGGAGATTGGAGCCTCGTCCATGCCGGCCTCGCAGTTGAAGGTCATCATCGGGCCAAACCCGCCCGGCCGCCTTGATAAGGCACTGGCGCGCGACGTGCCAGAGGAGGCGGCGCTTTCGCGTTCGCGCCTGTCGCGGCTGATTGCCGAAGGCGCGGTTTCGCACGCCGGGCGGACGGTGAGCGATGTCAAGGCGCGGGTGGCCGAGGGTGAGGAATACGTGATCACCCTGGCAGAGGCCGTTGCCAGCCATATCGGCCCCGAGGACATCGCACTGGTGGTGGTGCATGAGGATGACGATCTGATCGTCGTCAACAAGCCCGCCGGGATGGTGGTGCATCCCGCGCCTGGCACGCCTTCGGGCACGCTCGTGAATGCGCTTTTGCACCATTGCGGCGAGAGCCTCTCTGGCGTGGGCGGCGAGAAGCGCCCGGGCATCGTGCACCGGATCGACAAGGATACCAGCGGGCTGCTGGTGGTGGCCAAGAGCGACCGCGCCCATCATGCCCTGGCCGCCCAGTTCGAGGCCCACAGTGTAGAGCGGGCCTATCTGGCCCTGGTGCACGGGCTGCCCGATGCGGCCGATCCGCGCCTGCGCGGGGTGAAGGGTGTGAGCTTCGAACCCGGCGGGGTGATCCGGATCACCACCCGGCTGGCCCGTCATCGCCACGACCGCCAGCGCCAGGCGGTTCTGTTCGACGGTGGCCGCCACGCGGTGACGCGGGTGCGGGTGCTGGAGCGCTTCGGCCAGCCGCCCGTGGCGGCGCTGGTGGAGTGCCGCCTGGAAACCGGGCGCACCCATCAGATTCGCGTGCATCTGGCCCATGTCGGCCACGGGTTGATCGGCGATCCGGTCTATGGCGGGCGGCGCAAGCTGAAGGCGGCGGCGGTGGGCGAGGCGGCGGCCCTGGCGGCGGCGCGCTTTCCTCGCCAGGCGCTGCATGCCGCGGTGCTGGGCTTCATCCACCCCGTTAGCGGCGAGGCCCTGCGCTTCGAGGCGGAGTTGCCCCCCGACATGGCCGCCCTGGCGGGCGCATTGCGTGAAGGGGGCTGAGCGGGCCTCCCGCAGCCGGCAGCAGGCGGCCGGGCACGCCGGCGTGATGAGCTGAAACAAAATCCGGCCGGTCATGACAATTTCTTATCATTATGGTAAGGTATTGGCGGTAACCGGACTTGAAAGGCAGATTCCTGTTGCCATATCAGAGGTTAAGCCTCGATTCATCGGGGTGAGGAGAGGGGCAAGGCTTTCATGGGCAATTTCAACAACCTCCCGGCACCGTCGCCGGAACAGGGCCTCAACCGGTACCTGCAGGAGATCCGCAAGTTCCCGATGCTGGAGCCGGAGGAAGAATACATGCTGGCCAAGCGCTGGGTTGACCATGGCGATACCTCGGCCGCGCACAAGCTTGTCACCAGCCACCTGCGGCTGGCGGCGAAGATCGCCATGGGCTATCGTGGCTACGGTCTGCCCCAGGCCGAGGTGATCTCGGAGGCCAACGTGGGGCTGATGCAGGCGGTCAAGCGTTTCGACCCCGAAAAGGGGTTCCGCCTGGCCACCTATGCCATGTGGTGGATCCGCGCCGCCATTCAGGAATACATCCTGCGCTCGTGGTCGCTGGTCAAGCTGGGCACCACCAGCGCCCAGAAGAAGCTGTTCTTCAACCTGCGCAAGGCTAAG
>JALSGY010000312.1 GCA_026982515.1 Paracoccaceae bacterium | reverse complement strand
AAGACCGCGCCTTACTTGAAGCGGTAGTTGATCCGACCCTTGGTCAGATCATAGGGGGTCATTTCCACCTGAACCCGGTCGCCAGCCAGAACGCGGATGCGGTTCTTGCGCATCTTGCCTGCCGTATGCGCGATGATTTCATGGCCGTTCTCAAGCTCGACCCTGAATGTCGCATTCGGCAGGAGTTCCTTCACGACACCGGGAAATTCGAGCATTTCTTCCTTGGCCATGATCACTCCGTTATTGCCTTCCCCGCCAAAGCGCGGGCGAGGCTTAAATGCGCCCAATGGCAATATTTTTCAAGAGCAGATTGCCGATTCGGGGCCATGCGGGGGCCCGTGGGCCGGGAAAAGGGCCACATGGTGCGGCGGCAGGCGAATCGCAGACCCGATCAGGGGGCGGGTGATTCGGATTCCACCTCCCCCGGCGAGGGGCCGAATCGCTGCCGCATGCGGGCGATGATCTGGTCGCGTGCCTGCCGGTAGGCGGCGAGCTTCTCTTCGCGGCTCTCGCCCAGGCCGGAAGGGTCGAGCACCGGCCAGTACTCCACCTCCAGGTGGTAATAGCGGGTGAACTCCAGCGCCATGCGCTGCGAGGCCGGCGAAAGCGCCACGATCAGGTCGAAGCCGGAAAGGTCATCACCCCACTGCTGCATCTCCGTGACGGAGCGCGAGCGGTGGCGCGACAGCTCCACCCCGATCTCTTCGCAGACCGCAACCGCGAAACCGTCGATCTCGTAGTCGTTGCGCACTCCCGCCGACTGCACATAGGTGTTCTGGCCATACATCTTCTTCATGATGCCCTCGGCCATGGGTGAGCGGATGGCGTTGTGATCGCAGCAGAACAGGACGGAACCGGGAAGATCGGCGCTCATGCTCATCCCCCCCAGTGCAGCACGCAGATCAGGGTGAAAAGCCGGCGCGAGGTATCGATATCGACCACCGCCTTGCCTTCAAGGCGCTCCTGCAGCACCCGCGCGCCCTCGTTGTGGATGCCGCGCCGCGCCATGTCGATGGCCTCTATCTGGCTGGGCGGCAGCTTCTTCACCGCGTCGAAATAGCTTTCGCAGATCTGGAAGTAATCCTTCACCACCTGCCGGAAGGGCCCGAGAGAGAGGTGAAATTCCACCACCCGGGCCCCTGTTTCATCGCCGATGTCGAACACCAGCCGGCGCTCGCGGATGGCCAGCGAAAGCCGAAACGGCCCCGGCAGCACCTCGCGCCCCTGCCGCGGCGGCAGCACGAAGGAGTTTTCCTCAAGCAGATCGAAGATCGCCACGCGGCGTTCCTGCTCGATCTCGGGCGTGGGAGGAGGAAGGCCCGCATCGTCGATTTCCACATGGATCAGCCGGCTCATGCTCAGCCCCCGTTCAACCGGTCAAGCCGGGCGCGCACCGACAGCCCGTGCGCCTGCAGGCTTTCCGAACGCGCCAGCGTTTCGGCCGCCGGCCCGATGGCCGAAAGTGCATCGGGCGACATTTTCGCCAGGGTGCTGCGCTTCATGAAATCGAGCACCGACAACCCGCTGGAAAAGCGCGCCGAGCGGGCCGTGGGCAGCACGTGGTTGGGCCCGCCCACGTAATCGCCGATCGCCTCGGGGGTCCAGGCGCCGAGGAAGATCGCCCCGGCATGGCGGATGTTGTCGGCCAGCGCCTCGGGGTTGGCGACGCACAGCTCCAGATGTTCGGGCGCGATGCGGTCGGCCAGGGCGGCCGCCTCGCCCATGTCCCGCACCGTGATCACGGCACCGTATTCGCGCCAGCTGGCACCGGCGATGGCGCGCCGCTCCAGTGTCTGCAAGCGGGCATCCACAGCCTCGGCTACCACCGCGGCAAAGTCCGCATCGTCGGTGATCAGGATCGCCTGGGCGCTTTCGTCATGCTCGGCCTGGCTGAGCAGATCAAGCGCCAGCCAGGCCGGATCGTTGTTGCGGTCGGCGATTACCAGGATCTCGGATGGTCCGGCGATCATGTCGATGCCGACACGGCCGAACACGCGGCGCTTGGCGGCGGCCACCCAGGCATTGCCGGGACCGGTGATCTTGTCCACCGGGGCAATGGTTTGTGTGCCATAGGCCATGGCGGCGATCGCCTGCGCGCCGCCGATGCGGTAAACCTTGCGCACCCCCGCAATCCTGGCCGCCAGCAGCACCAGCGGGTTGGCCTGCCCCTCCGGCGTGGGAGCGCAGATCACAAGGTTCTCCACCCCCGCCACCTGAGCGGGGATCGCGTTCATCAGCACTGAGGAGGGATAGGAGGCCAGCCCCCCCGGCACATAGAGCCCCGCCGCCGAAACCGGGCTCCAGCGCCAGCCGAGGGTGGCGCCGGTCTCGTCCACCCAGCTTTCATCGGCCGGCAGCTGACGGACATGATAAGCGCGGATGCGCTCGGCCGCCATCACCAGCGCCTCGCGCTCTTCCTGAGGAACCTTCGCGCATTCCGCCTCGATCTCCTCGTCCGAGAAGGCCAGTGTTTCGGGGGTCAGTTCCAGGCGGTCGAATTTCGCGGTCAGTTCGATCACCGCCTCGTCGCCGCGCGCGCGTACATCGGCGATGATCGCGGCCACCGTATCGTCAACGTCGGGGGCATCCTCGCGCTTCATCTCCAGAAGCGCCGCGAAGCGGGTTTCGAAATCTGGCGCTGTGGTGTTCAGAAACTGGGGCATCGCTCTCTCCTGTCGGCCCGGAATAGACGGGGGCGGGCGCGGGCTCAAGCCCCGGCGGCGTGCCGGGCGGTGCGCGGCGCGGGACACTCAGCCGTGGCGCGGGGCCTTGCCGGAAGGTGCCACATAGGGGCGGGTCACGTCACGCAGGGTGGCTTCCAGCGCCTCGACCTCCAGCGCGATCGCCCCGTCGCCGGCCAGGATCAGCTCCACCCGGCCGGTGGTATCCTCGCCGGGGGTGAAGGTGATTTCCAGCAACGAGAGGATCAGATCCGGGTCGTGCCGGTCAAATCCCTGGCTGGACACCTTCATCACGTCCTCGAAGGCCAGCACCGACTGCACCCTCTCGTAGGGGCGCTCGGGGCGGGTGGCACGCACCGCCTCTTCCCAGCGGAACCGGTTGAGCAGCAGCGCAAAGCGGCGGCGCTTTCTGTCCCACTTCATCTCGGTGGCGGGAAAGACGGCATCCTGAACCAGGGCGGCGATCACCTGCAGGTCTTCACTGTCGAAAGCCTTGAGCCGCAGCGGCGCCGCGTCGGCATCCTCGAATCTTGCGTCCTCGACCATCAGTTGCTCACCCGTTCGATATCCGCGCCAATGCCGCGGAACTTCCGCACCACATGCTCATAGCCGCGGTCGAGATGATAGACCCGGTTGACCACCGTCTCGCCCTCGGCCGCCAGACCGGCGAGAATCAGCGAGACCGAGGCGCGCAGGTCGGTGGCCATCACCGGCGCACCCTTGAGCTGCTCCACCCCCGTGACCGTGGCGGTGCCGCCGCGCACCTCGATCTGTGCGCCCATGCGCATGAGCTCGGGAGCATGCATGAAGCGGTTCTCGAAGATCGTCTCGTGCAGCACCGCAACCCCCTCGGCGGTGCACATCAGCGCCATCATCTGCGCCTGCAGATCGGTGGGGAAACCGGGGAAGGGCGCGGTTTCCACATCCACCGAACGCGCGCGCGCGCCCGGGCGCGAAACCTTCAGCCCGCCGGGCGTTTCGCTGATCTCGATCCCCGCCTCCTCGAGCTTTTCGCAAAAGGCGGGCAGCAGGTCGCGCCGCCCGCCCGTGAGTTCCACCTCGCCGCCGGCGATGGCCGGGGCCAGCATGTAGGTGCCCAGCTCGATGCGGTCGACGATCACCGGGTGGGTCGCGCCATGCAGCCTCTCCACCCCCTCGACGGTGATCGTGCCGGTGCCGTCGCCCTCGATCCGCGCGCCCATGGCACGCAGGCAGGTGGCCAGATCGGAGATTTCCGGCTCGCGCGCGGCGTTGCGGATCACCGTGGTGCCTCGCGCCAGAGTGGCGGCCATGAGTATGTTCTCGGTCGCCCCGACCGAAGCGAAGCGCAGCTCGATCCCGGCCCCCTTGAGCCCGTTTCTCGCCGTTGCATGCAGGTAACCGTCGCGCAGCTCGATCTCGGCGCCCATGGCCTGAAGCCCGTGGATGTGAAGATCCATCGGCCGCGCACCGATGGCGCAGCCCCCCGGCAGGGACACAACCGCCCTGCCGTGACGCGCCAGAAGCGGGCCGAGCACCAGGTTGGAGGCGCGCATCTTGCGCACGATGTCGTATTCGGCCACGTGGTTGCGGGCATCGTGACTGGACATGGCCAGCACCTGACCGCCGGCCAGGCTCTGCACCTCGGCCCCGAGCGACTGCAGAAGCTGCGTCATGGTGGCGATGTCGGCCAGCCGGGGCACGTTTGTCAGGGTCAGCGGCTCGTCCGAGAGCAGCGTGGCGGGCATCAGCGTCAGGCAGGCATTCTTCGCCCCGGCGATGGGAATCTCTCCGCGCAGCGCCCCGCCGCCCCTGACGATGATCGAATCCATGCCTGCCTCAACCCTTTCTCTTTTCCGGCTCCGCCCGGGCGCGCGCCTGGGCCTTGCGCCGCTTCAGATTGGCCCTGAGCGCGGCCTTCAGCCTTTCCTCCCGCCCCACGGCGGTGTTCTTGTGCGTGGATTTGCCGGATTTTTCCACCATGCGCTCCTCTCTATCGCAGCATGGCGGAAGGGTCCAGATTGCGCTTGCGTCGTGGGGAAATTGCGTCTAATCAGCCGCCCACGACAGGCGCTGCCGTAGCTCAGGGGTAGAGCACTCCCTTGGTAAGGGAGAGGTCGAGAGTTCAAATCTCTCCGGCAGCACCATTTTCCTCTGGAATATCAGTGAACGGGGTGTGCGGGGCATGACAGCCCCGACAAGGTGCATTTCCGGAAAGTGAAGCCCCCGGCTGGCGCTCAGCCCAGCCGCTGGCCATTGCAGTAGATCTGGAGGTTTTCCGCCCGCACGCCCAGGCCCAGATTTTCGCCGGCGATGGCGCGGAAGCGGCCCTGCTGCTTGGCGCGCACGATCTGCCCGTCCGACAGCGAGAGGGTGATCACCGCCTCGACGCCGAGGTTGTCCACGTGCTCCACTCGCGCCCGGGTGCGAATGTCCGCCCCGTTGCCGTCCAGCACCACGAACTCGGGGCGGAAGCCCAGCTGCATCCGTGCCCCGGCGGGCACGCCCTGAACCGGCGCGTGGTAGCCAAGACCCTCGCAGACCAGGGTGCCGCCCTCGAGCCGGGCATCGAGAAAGTTCATCGGCGGCGAGCCGATGAAATAGCCGACGAAGGTGTTGTCGGGGCGCTCGAACAGATCCTGCGGCGAGCCGCGCTGCATGATCTCGCCATCCTTCATCACCACCACCTCTTCGGCAAATGTCATGGCCTCGTTCTGATCGTGGGTGACGAAGACCATGGTGATGCCGAATTCGCGGTTGATCTGCTTGAGCTTGCGGCGCAGCTCGAACTTCATCTGCGGGTCGATCACCGTCAGCGGCTCGTCCAGCAGGATCGCGCTCACATCCTCGCGCACCAGCCCGCGGCCCATGGAGACCAGCTGTTTGAGATCCGCGGTCAGGCGGCGGGCCGGCATCTGCATCTTGTCGCTCAGCCCCAGCAGCCCGGCCACGTTGTCCACCCGGCGCCTGATCTCGTGATCGGGATAGCCGCGGCAGACCAGCGGGAAGGCCAGGTTCTGGGCCACGGTCATGGTGGAATAGATGACCGGAAACTGGAACACCTGGGCGATGTTGCGCCCGGCGGTGTTGCTGTCGGTGACATCGACGCCATCGAACAGCAGCCGCCCCTCGGAAGGTTTCAAAAGCCCCGAGATGATGTTGAGCATCGTCGTCTTGCCGCAGCCCGACGGCCCCAGCAGGGCATAGGTGCGGCCGTCTTCCCAGACCATGTTCAGCGGCTTCAGCGCATATTCCTTGCCGCCGTCGTAGGAATGAGCAACATTCACCAGTTCGATACGGGCCATCAGTCCTGTCCCTCCCTGTCGGGTGCCGAGACGAGATCGCCGTCGAGGCTGAAGAAGAACAGATCGGCGGCGGCAAAGCCGATGTTCAGCCGGTCGTCGGGTTCATGGACAGAAACGCCCTGCGACAGCATCAGCAATTCGCCGAAGGGCAGGATCAGGTGAGTGACGGTTTCCGATCCGCTGATTTCAGACATCGTGACCCGGGCCGCGAGATCGCCGCCCAGCTGCACATCCTCGGGGCGGATGCCGATCAGGTATTCGCCCGGCGCCGGCAGGGTCCGGCCGGCGCCCTCGATCCTCAGCCCTCCCGCAAGATGCACCGCCCCCTCGCTAACCTCGCCGCGGAAAGAGCTGATCGGCGGCTCGCCCATCAACTCGGCCACAGTGATGTTGCGCGGGCGCAGGAACATCTCGTCGGGCCGGCCGGCATCGAGGATCCGGCCTTGATGCATGACAATGATCTCGTCACCCAGTTGCATCGCCTCGCGCGGCTCGGTCGTGGCATAAAGGATGATGCTGTCGCGGTTTCGCTCGACGATCTTGGGAAACTGTTCACGCAGCTGCTCGCGCAGCTTGTAGTCGAGGTTGACCAAAGGTTCGTCCAGCATCAGGGTGCGCGCCTCCTTGACCAGCGCACGTGCCAGCGCCACCCGCTGCTGCTGACCGCCGGACAGCTGCGCCGGGCGCCTGTCGATCAGATCGCCCAGACCGACCAGATCTATGAACTCGCGCGCCCGCCGGCGGGCCTCGGCCTTTCCCACCCCCTGTCGGCGCAGGGGAAAGGCCACGTTGTCGAGCACATCGAGATGCGGGTAGTTGATGAACTGCTGATAGACCATGGCCATCTTGCGTTCCCACACCGGCACGGCGGTGATGTCCGTCCCATCCAGCAGCACCTGCCCGCCATCCAGCGGCATCAGCCCCATGAGCGCGCGCATCAGGGAGGTCTTGCCGGCACCCGTGCGTCCCAGGATGGTGTAGAACTTCCCGGCCTCGAAGGTGAAGTCGATCCCGTCCAGATGGACCTCGCCATCAACGGCCCGGTTGACGTTGCGCATCTCCAGCATGAGGTTACCTGATTGCTCCGGCAAGGCTGCCCTTGGACAGGAAGTTTTCGACGAGAAAGGCGATCAGCACCAGCGGCGCCACCGAGATCAGCGCAAAGGCCGAGAGGCTCCACCACGGGGTAACGGAAGAGTTGAGCGACACGATCGCCACCGGCAGAAGCTGCACCTTGGTGAAGGTCAGGGTGAAGGCGAAGAAGAAGTCGTTCCAGCCGAAGATCAGGCAGAACATGCCCGCCACCACCAGCCCGGGGATCGAATTGGGCAGGATCACCCGGAAGAAGGCGCCGATGGGACGGCAGCCGTCGATCATTGCCAGCTCGTCCAGCTCCCTGGGGATGTTGCCGAAGAAGTCGATCATCACCCACACGGCAATCGGCAGCAGCAGCGCCACATAGACCAGGATCAGCCCGTAGACGGTATCGAGCAGCCCCAGCGTCTTGAGCATCAGGAAGAAGGGGATGGCCAGCACGATCGGCGGCATGATCCGCTGCGAGATGAAGAAGAAGGTGATGTCGTTGTTCTTGATGAAGCCGGCGCGGAATTCGAAACGCGACAGCCCGTAGGCGGCCAGCGTGCCCAGGGTGATGGCGATCAGGCTGGCCGAGATGGTGACGATGGCGCTGTTGATGTAGGGATCGACGATGTTGATCCCGGTCGAGCCGTCGGAAAACAGCGAGGCCCAGCCCTGGGTGGAGGGCTCGAACTGCAGCCACGGGATGTAGGTGGCGCCGCTGGTGATGGCGTTGGCGTCCTTGAACGAGGTGGACAGCGCCCACAGGAACGGGAAGACGATGAAGCTCGACCACAAGAGCAGCGCCAGATACTTGATCGCCAGGTAGAAGGTGCGCATCGCTCAGCCCTCCCTCGGCAGCAGCATCCGCGCCAGCACCTTGGCGATGATCGTCAGGCTGACGATCATGATGACCAGATAGGTCAGCGACAGTGCCGCCGAATAGCCGATCTGGAAATCGCGCAGGCCGCGGATGTAGATGTAGTAGCTCGACGTCTCGGTGGCCGTGCCCGGCCCGCCCGATGTCATCACATAGACGGTTTCCATGATCTTGGAGGCCTCGATCAGACGGATGATGATCGCCCCGATGGTGATCGGCGCCATCAGCGGGAAGGTGACCTGCAGGAAGGTGCGGATCGGCCCGGCGCCATCGATGGCTGCGGCGAGGTAGGGCTCGCGCGGCAGCGACACCAGCCCCGCCAGCAGCAGCAGGAACATGAAGGGCGTCCACTGCCAGACCTCGACGATCAGCACCGAGATGAAGGCCGCCGTCCCGGTGGACAGCCACGGCACCGTGCCCAGCCCGATGGCCTGCAGGATGTCGTTGGCCGGGCCGAGGCTTTCGTGGAAGATGGTGCGCCAGATCACCGACATCACCACCGGCGTGGTCATCATCGGCACCAGGAACAGCACCCGGAAGAAGCGGCGAAAGCGAATCTCGCGCCACACTGCCAGGGCCAGGGCAAAGCCGATCACGTATTGCAGCAGCACCGAGGAAACCGACAGCACAGAAAGCCGCAGCAGGCTTTCCCAGAAACGGGTATCCTCGAACACCCGGGCGAAGTTCCGCCCGCCGATGTAGTCAAGCCCGGGCTGGAACACGTCCCAGCTGGAAAAGCTGACGCGGATCGTGAACAGAAGCGGGAAGATGATGATCGCGATCAGAACGACGAGCCCGGGCAGCAGAAAGAAATACTTGTCCCGATACATCGCTGCTTCCCCCCTCACCGTTATTTTTCTTGATGGGCGGCCGGGAGGGCAGAGGCCCTCCCGGCCCGAAGTTCATTGCAAGTTGTCTTCCAATGCAACAACTTTCGCATAGGCCTCGCGCACCGTATCCTTGCCGATCCGGTCGACGATGGCGCGCCACTGCTCGGCCACGCCGTCAAGCGCTTCCTGCGGCGTCTTCTGCCCGGCCAGCGCCTCGGAGACCCCCACGGCCAGCGCCGACATGAACTGGTTCACGCCCGGCACCCGCAGGTCGAACACGCGGTTGCGGCTCAGGTCCATCCCCGAAAGCGTGTCGATGTAGGTCTGGGCGGATTTCTCGCTCCAGCCCAGCTTGTCCTGCCACAGATCCAGCGTGAAGTGAGAATTGCGGTAGGGGTTGACGCCGAAGCGGCCGATCTGCAGGTCGCTCAGCGTGTTGGCCTCGTTCGAGAAGAAGCACAGGAAATCGAAGGCCACCTCCTTGACCTGCGAGCTTTTCGACACCGCGGCCGTCCAGCCCCAGGTGATGTAGGGCGCGCGGTTGGGCTCGTCGAACCTGTCCCACTGGCCGGTCTCGCGGTTCCACACCTCGTAGGAGCCCGGCAGCGGCGCCGCGGCCACCTTGTCGCGGATGCGGCTGTCGGGCTGCATGGCTTGGATATAGGCATCATCCCAGCTGTAGCTCATCAGCGTCTGCCCGCCGCCGAACGAGAAGATCTCGTCGCCCAGTCCGAAGTTGTTGCCGCCCGGCGGGAAGGTCTTCTGCGCCTCGACGAACAGCTCCAGCCCGCGCACCCAACCAGGCGTGTTGACCAGCGGCTCCATGGTTTCGAGGTCGAAGAAGAACCCGCCCTTGACGTCGGGGTGCTTGGCAAAGGGCGCCACCCGGCTGATGAAGGCCGAGAACATCAGGTCGTCGCGCTTGACCACCTCGGCCGAGCCGTAGTTCTTTTCGCCGTCGCCGTCCCAGTCCCAGTCGGTGAAGAAGGCGGCAACCTCGTTGTATTCCTCCCAGGTGGCCGGCACCTTCAGTTCCTTGCCGGTGGCCTCCTTGTATTTCGCCTGAAGCTCGGGATTGTCGAAGACGTCGGTGCGGTACTTCAGATAGTGGCGGTCGCCGTCCACCGGATACTGCACCATCTGGTCGCCCCACGAGGCCACGCCGATATAGTTGGGCGTCACATCCTTCATGCCGGTGGAGTTGCGGTAGAACTCCGGCACCGGTTCGAGGAAGGGGTTGAGATCGCCGATCCAGAGCGAGCCGTAGAACATCACGTCATAGGCGTTCTGGCCGGTCTGGAACGGGATCATGATGCGCTGGAACAGATCGCCGAAGGGCACGTGCACCACGTTCACCTCGGCGCCGGTCAACTCGCTGAACTGCTTGGCGTGCAGCGCAGTGGGCTCTCCCATAACCGGAATCGCATGGGTGATGATGTTGAGCGTCTTGCCGCTGTAATCCTTCTTGTCGATCTCGGCATAGCTGCAGGTGCCGGGCAGGTCCTCCTTGATGCCGAAGCGCGAATAGTCCCCCTGCGCCAGGGCACCCTGCCCCGCCAGCGCGATGCTGCTTGACAGAAGCAGCGCCATCTTGATCGGTTTCATTTTCTCCTCCCAGTTTGATTTGTCGTCCCGTCCTCAGGGTATCAGAACTGCACGCCCCCTGATCTTGCCGTCGCGCAGATCCCTGAGTGCCTGGTTGGCATCGGCGAGCGCGTATTCCTTGATCGCCAGATTGACCATGCCCCGGTGCGCCAGCTCCATCAGCTCGGTCAGTTCGGCCCAGGTGCCGACCAGGTTGCCGATGATGTTGCGTTCGGTGATGATCATGTCCACGGCCGGCACCTGGATATCCTCGCCATAGCCGATGATGTAGTAGTTCCCCATCGCCCGGGTCATGGCCAGGCCCTTGCTGGTGGTGCCCTTCTCGCCGACGAAATCCAGCACCGCCTCGGCGCCGTTGCCGCCGGTGAGTTCCAGCACCGCCTCTACCTCGTTGCCGTCAGCCTTCACCAGATGGTGGGCGCCGCATTCCTCGGCCAGCTTCAGCGAGGTATCCGAGATGTCCACCACGATGATGTCGGCCGCGCACATCGCGCGCAGCACCTGGATGCCGATATGGCCCAGCCCCCCGGCCCCGATGACCACGCATTTCTCGCCCGGCAGCAGATGGCGCGAGGCCTTCTTGGCCGCCCGGTAGGCGGTCAGCCCGGCATCCGAATAGGGTGCCACGTCCTTCGGCGCCAGCGTCTTCGGCAGGGTCACGATGTTGCGCATCGAGGTCTTGAGGAACTCGGCATAGCCGCCGTCGCTGTCGAGCCCCGGAAAGGGGCCGTCGCCATGCATGTCCTCGCCGCGGCGGCAGGCGAGACAAGTCCCGTCCGAGATCTTGGGATGCACGATCACCGGATCGCCGACCTTGAGGTGCTCGACCTCGGGGCCGATCTCCTCGATCCAGCCGGCATTTTCATGCCCCATGATCAGTGGCAGCAGGGCATCGCCCGTGGGATCCATGTGCGGGCGCCAGATGCCCTCGATGATGTGCAGGTCGGTGCGGCAGACCCCGGCCCCGCCGATGCGCACGATCACGTCGGTCGATTTCTCGATCTTCGGGTCGGGAACCTCCTTCATGGTCACCCATGACGGTGCCGACAATTCCTCGTCATATGCTTCCAATACCTGGGCTTTCATGATGTGCTCCCACAGCCTGTAAATACCAGCCCAAGCATAATCGCCGCCCTCCATCGGGCGACGGAAAACAGTGTTCAGAAAAGATCAGGTCGGGGGGTTAGTGTGTTCAGGAACTGAACAGTTCGTGGATTGCCGTTTGCATGGTTTGCTATGCTGGCCCCAGACTGGGCACGGAATCGCCGTCTGATAGGGGGGATCGCGGGATATTGTCAACCGAGTTTCACATTGCCCGGCGCCAGCTTGAAACCCACGGTCACGTGCCGCCCGGGCTGGTGCCCGGCGACATCGAGAACAGCTGGCGGCGCAGCCTCAGGGCCGGGCTGGATCCGCTGGCGCCGCCCACCGATGCGGCCGTCTCCCTGCCCGAACTGAACGAACGCAGGGCCCGCAACCGGCGCATCTCGCAGCTTGCACGGCCAGAGCTGGAGCTGCTGTTTTCCCAGATCGCAGGCACCAATTTCATGGTCGCCTTCGCCGATGGCGACGGGGTGCTGCTCGACACCATCGCGGACCCCGATTTCAAGAGCACCGCCACCGGGCGCACCATCGTGCCCGGCACCGTCTGGAAGGAAGATCTGCGCGGCACCAATGCCCTGGGCCTGGCGCTGGCCACGCGCAAACCCGCCAAGGTGATCGGGCAGGAACATTTCTTTCGCGAACACGCCACCGTATCCTGCCTTGCCGCACCCATCTTCGACAGCCGGGGCCGCATTGTCGGGCTGATCGATGCCTCCTCGGACATCACCGCGCGCCAGCATCACACGCTGGCACTGGTCAAGCTGGCGGCCACCAACATCGAAAACCGCCTGTTTCTGGAAGATCACGGATCCTCGGTGGTCCTATCCTTCCATCCCCGGCAGGAATACCTCAACACCATGAGCGTGGGGCTTCTGGCCTTCGATCTGGAAGGCAGGCTGAGGGGCTGCAACTCACGCGCGGTGTCCATGCTCAACGGGATCGACCTCGGGAAAGACTGCACGTTCTGCGACATCTTCCGCAACTCGTTCAGCGATCTGATCCACCAGGTAATCCGCGGCAAGGTGGTGCTGCTGGAAGACTGGCTGGGCTCCACCGTCTTTGCCGCCGGTAACTCCACCCAGCGCGGCGAGCTGGCGCGACGTATCCACCAGGGCGCCACCCTGCCCTTGGCCAGCCCCGCCCCCCAGGCCGCACCCGCCAGACCGCAGACCCTGGTGATGGAAGATCAGCTGCTGCGCCGCCAGATCGGGCTGGCCTGCAACGCCGCGCGCGTCGGCCTGCCGGTGGTCATCGAAGGCGAAAGCGGCACCGGCAAGAGGGCCACCGCGCAGGAGATACACCGCCGTCTGCACCCTCAGGCGCCGTTCCTTCCGGTCGATTGCGCCGCCCTCACCGCCACCGACTTCGAGTTGCCCCCGAACCGCATGACGGGGTTTGCCAGCCGGCAGATCCCGGCCGATTTCCTGCACCGTTTCACCGAAAGCGGCGGCACGATCCTGTTCGACGAGATCGTCACCCTCGCCGCTCCGCTGCGCCCCTATCTGCGCCGCTTCCTTGAAGCGGTGGCCGAACTTGCCGCCCGCCCCGACGAGGGCCGCATCCGCGCGGTCGTGTTTTCGACCACCCGCCCGCTGGAGGAGCTCCGCACCGAGGGCGTGCTGGAACGCGGCCTGCTGCAGGCCATCTCGGGCTATCGGTTCGAGTTGCCGAAGCTGGAGGAGCGCACCGATTTCGCCAAGATCTGCCAGGCGCTGCTGGCCGACATCTCGGAAGATCACGTGCTTTCAAAAGCGGTGATCGACCAGCTTCGTCAGCGTTCCTGGCCGGACAACATCCGCGACCTCAGGCGCGCCCTGCAGCTGATGGTGGCCAATGCCAGGCGCCCGGTGCTGCGCAAGGACGACCTGCAATGCCTGCAAGCCCTGCCGGGCGAGGAAATTTCTGCCTGTCCGCGCTGCCGGGGCAAGGCCCTGCGCGAACAGCGCTGCCGCAGGATCCGCAAGCTGCTGCACGAAGCAGGCGGCAACATCAGCCTGGTGGCCCGGCAGCTGGGGATCTCGCGCACCACGATTTACGCCCACCTGGGCAATTAGGTAGACCAAATACCCACAAAAGGGATTCCCTTGGCCGGTGAGGCGTGATTCACCCTGCCGATCCCGGCGGGCACGACAGGCGCTTCATGGCGGTGGCGGGCAGCGCTCAGTCCGCCCAGTCCCACGGGCCGGGGAACTCGCCCAGCAGCTTGCTCACGGCTTCCTCGTCCACCTCGCCGGTGCGGCGGATGCGGGCCACCAGGCCGCGTTTCTTCTCTTCCACCACCTCTGCCACTTCGGCTGCCAGCCCCGCCTCCACCAGCGCGGCATTGTAGACACGGGTGATCGCCATGCGCCGCAGGTCGGGCTTGAAGACCTTCCCGACGGCGGTTTTCGGCAACTCGGGCAGGATCTCGATGTATTTCGGCATCGCGGCGCGTTCCTGGATGCGCTCGCGGGCGAATTCCATGAGTTCCTCGGTGCTCACCGTGGCGTCCGCCACCAGTTCCACATAAGCGCAGGGCAATTCGCCCGAGTGGGCATCGGGCTGGCCGATGGCGCCGACGAAGGCCACCGCCTCGTGGCCGGCCAGGGCCTCCTCGATCTCGGCCGGATCGATATTGTGGCCGCCGCGGATGATCAGATCCTTGGCACGGCCGGTGATCCAGATGTAGCCATCGGCGTCGATCCGCCCCAGATCACCGGTGCGCAGATACTTGCCATCGGCGAAAAGCCCGCGGTTCTTGTCGGGCTCGGTATAGGTGTGGCCCGGATAGACACCGGGGTTGAAGACACAGATCTCGCCCACCTCGTCGGTGCCGCGCTCGGCCTTGATGTTGCCTTCGGCATCGCAATCGAGAATCCGCACCTCGGTATAGGGGAAGGGAATGCCCACCGAGCCGATCTTCTTCGGCCCGTCGATGGGGTTGCACGACACCAGACAGGTGGCCTCGGTCAGGCCATAGCCCTCGATGATGGACACGCCGGTGGCCTTCTCGAAGCGCTTGAACAGCTCCACCGGCAGCGGCGCCGAGCCGGAAAACGCCGTCTTGACGGAAGAGACATCGGCATCCACCGGGCGCTGCATCAGTGCCGCGAAGGCCGTGGGCACACCGATGATGAAGGTGATCTTCCACCGCTCGATGAGCTTCCAGAAATTGTCGAACACCCCGTCGCCGCGATAGCCCGCCGGGGTGGGCATCACCACATGGGCGCCCGAGGAGATCATCGCCATGAAGATCACGTGCACCCCGAAGACGTGGAACATCGGCAACGGGCACATCACGTTGTCGCCGGGCGCGAACAGCAGCTCTTCGCCCAGCCAGCCGTTGTAGATCATGCCCGAATACTTGTGCTGGGCCACCTTCGGCATGCCGGTGGTGCCGCCGGTATGGAAATAGGCGCCTATCCTGTCACCCTCGGCATCGGGAAAATCGAGGGTGGCATTGTGGCGCGCCAGTTCGCGGTTGAAATCGAGCACCCGCGCCTTGTGCGATACCGGGTTCTTGGGCCGCACCAGCGGCACGATCCAGGATTTGGGCGGCGTGAGGTAACGGTTGAGGTCGATCTCCAGCACCGTCTCCACGTTCGGGGCCAGCGCCACCGCCTCGGCCACCTTCTGCGCCACATCCGTCTTGGGGAAGGCCTTGAGCGTGACCACCACCCTGGCGCCCGTCTCACGCAGGATGGCGCCCATCTGGCCGGGCTCAAGCAGCGGGTTGATCGGGTTGACGATCCCCGCCACCATGCCCCCGATCAGGGTGATCAGGGTTTCGTGGCAGTTGGGCAGCACATAGGCCACCACATCACTTTCCTCCACGCCGAGAGCGCGGAACATGTTGGCCGCGCGGGTGGCCTGGGCGTGGAATTCGGCCCAGGTGAGGGTCTCGGCCTTGTCGTCCGGGCCGGACAGAAGCTGGAAGGAAACCGCCTTTTCCGGTCCATATTTCTCTGCCGCCCTGGAGACGAACTGATATATCGTGGCCGGAACGTCGCGTTCCTTCCACGGCATTTCGTTTTCGATGCGCTTGCTGTCCGCG
>JALSGY010000311.1 GCA_026982515.1 Paracoccaceae bacterium | reverse complement strand
CATGGCCGGGTTGCCCAGCGTGGTGAACTTCAGGTTGAGATCCTTCTTGAGCAGGGTCAGCCCGTAGAAGGTAAAGAACATGGTGACATCGACATCCATTGCCGCGGCGGTGGTCCCGAGAATGAACGGCGGATAAGCCCAGTCAAGCGACCCTTTCGTCACGATGATCGACATGCTCTTGGCATTTTCCAGTTCGCTAGAGTCCAGCATTGAGGGCCCTCCCAAAGTTTCTAATATTTGAGTATTCCAATTATGGGATGGTAATATTAGTATCGCGTCAAGTAAACTGTGCATTTGTGTGGTTTTGAGCGAAACAACGTGTATTTTGTAACGCGTGGCCGGGGCTGTGGCAGAGGTGGCACAATGGATGCAAAGGTGAACCCTTCCGATATCAAGCACCTTGAGGAAAACTCGCAGCGCGCCAGCCGCCTTCTGCGGATCATGTCCAATGAAAAGCGCCTGCTGATCCTGTGCAACCTGGTGGGCCAGGAGCTTTCGGTGCAGGAGATCCAGAAGGCCACCGGCCTGGGCCAGTCGACGGTTTCCCAGCAGCTGGCGATTCTCCGCGCCGAGCGCCTGGTGAAGCATCGCCGGCAGGCGCAATCTGTCTATTACGGGCTGGACAGCCCCGAAGCCGCCGATATCCTGCACACGCTGCATCGCAACTTCTGCCGAAAATAGCACCAAAAGCGCTGCTTTTTTCCCCTTCTATGCCAGTATATTAGCATTTTTCTGCCCGCATCGTGCGGCGGGCGGGCTTGCATTTTTCCGCACAATGAAATCCAATATGCTAATATGTTATTATGAACCCGGCGCAAAGACCGGGCACCAAAACCAAGGACAGGGACTGAAATGATCGAAACATTGAAAGAAACGGTGGTCGAATCCGCCGCGTTCTACATCGGCTGGGGCGGTCTGCTGCTGGGCATCGTCTTCGGCTTCATCGTGGCCCGAACCAACTTCTGCACCATGGGCTCGATCTCCGATATCCTCTCCTTCGGCGACTATCGCCGGTTCCGCTCCTGGCTTCTTGCGGTCGCGGTGGCGATTCTCGGGGTGGCGCTCTTTCAATCCCTGCAGGTCGCCGACATGAGCCGCACCATGTACCTGGCGCCCAACTTCACCTGGGGGGCAAATATCGTGGGCGGGCTGATGTTCGGCTTCGGCATGGTGTTTTCGGGCGGCTGCCTGAGCCGCAACCTGGTGCGCGCCGGCGGGGGCGATCTGCGCTCTCTGGTGGTGCTGATCGTCACTGGCATCTTCGCCTTCATCACCATCGGCGGCCTGCTGGGGCCGGCGCGGGTGGTGCTGTTCTCGCCACTGTCGATCAACCTCGCCAACATGGGAATGGAAACCCAGAGTCTGGGCGCGATCCTTGCCGCGATTTCCGGGATCAGCGTCCGGACAGCCTCGCTGGCCATGGTCTTCCTGGTGGCCGGCGGGCTGCTGATCTACTGCCTGAAAGACCGCGATTTCCGCACCTCCTTCAGCCACATGGCGGCGGGCATCGGGCTGGGTCTGTGCATCGTGGCGGGCTGGTTCATCACCGGCCTGGCCTTCGACGATTTCGCCGATGTGCCGGTGCAGCTGATCTCGCTGAGCTATGTGCGCCCCACCGGCGACACGCTGGACTACCTGATGCGCTTCACCGCGCTCGGGCCGCCGGGGTTCGGGGTGGTCACCCTGGCGGGCACCCTGCTTGGCGGCTTCCTGGGCACGGTGAGCATGGGCCGGTTTCAGCTGACGACCTTCGCCAGCCCTTCGGACACGCTGCGCAACATGTTCGGCGCGGCGCTGATGGGAATTGGCGGGGTGCTGGCCCTGGGCTGCACCATCGGCCAGGGCATGACGGGCTTCTCGACCCTGGCGATCGGCTCTGTCGTTGCCTTCCTCTCGATCGTTGCCGGTGGGATCGTCGGCATGAAGACGATGGAACGCATGGCCTGAACGCCAGACCAGGCACACAGCAAAAGAAAGGCCCCGGAAATCCGGGGCCTTTTCCGTTACTCGGGCTTGCGGCTCAATCCTCGTCATCGCTTTCGGGAAAGAGCCGGGCCGCTACCTTGAGGGCGATATCACGGTAGATCTTCGCATGCGGCCCGTCGGGATCTGCCACCACGATCGGCGTGCCGGCGTCCGATTTCAGGCGGATATCCATGTGCAGCGGGATCGCCCCCAGGAAGGGCACGCCGAGGCGGCGGGCATCCTCCTCGGCGCCGCCATGGCCGAATATATGCGAGGCCTCGCCGCAATGGGGGCAGATGAAGGTGGACATGTTCTCGACGATCCCGAAAATCGGGACGTCCACGTTCTTGAACATCTTCAGCCCCTTGCGCGCGTCG
>JALSGY010000310.1 GCA_026982515.1 Paracoccaceae bacterium | reverse complement strand
CCCACGCCATCATCGCCGCCAGCCGCCCCTGCAGCGGATCGGCCATACCCGGCACTACGCCGCTGCCAGGAACTACGCCACTGCCCGGCCCCTCGTCCAGCACCCGGCGCGACTGCGCCAGCAGCCACGCCGCCACCACGATGAAGGCGGGCTTGACGAACTCCGACGGCTGCAACGACATGAAACCGAGGTTCACCCAGCGCTTCGCGCCCTTGATCTCCGGCCCGATGACGAGCGCCGCCAGCATCAGCAGCAGCCCCGCGCCATAGGCGATGAGCGCTGCCCGCCGCACCCCGCGGCCCGACAGGAACGTCAGGCCGAGAAAGATCGCCACCGCCGGAAACAGGAAGATCACGTGCCGCCGGAAGAAGTGGAAGCTGTCCAGCCCGATGCGCTCCGCCACCGGCGGGCTGGCGGCCAGCGAGAACACCACGCCCAGCACCATCAGCAGGAACACCGCGCCGAGGATCTGCCAGTCGATGGAATACCACCAGCGCGCCAGCGGCCCGCTGTCGCGGCGTGAGATCAGCACCGTCATGACGTTTCATCCCCCGTTGTGCTGCTGGCGGTGGCAGCGGCCCGCAACCGTTCCACCAGCGCCCTGAAATGCTCGCCCCGTTCCTCGAACGAGCGGTATTGATCGAACGACGCGCAGGCCGGCGCCAGCAGCACCACCGGCTGGCGCGCCTCGCCCGCCGCGCGCGCCTGCCGCGCCGCCGCAAAGGCCACGCGCACCGCCTTTTCCATGTCGCCGCATGTTTCGTGCGCCACGCCTGCCGCAGCCAGCGTCTCGGCCAGCATCGGCGCATCCTCGCCGATGAGAAAGGCCTTGCGCACCCGCCCGAACAACGGCGTCAACGCCGCGATGCCGCCTTCCTTCGCCTGCCCGCCGGCGATCCAGAAGATGTCCGCGAAACTGGAAAGAGAGCGTGCCGCCGCATCCGTGTTGGTGGCCTTCGAGTCGTTGACGAACAGCACGCCTTCAACACTGCCCAACTGCTCCATGCGATGCGCCAGCCCCGGAAACGACCGGAACCCGGCGGCGATCAGGTTGGCGTTCAATTTCAGCGCCCGACAGGCCGCCCAGGCAGCGGTGGCATTCTGCCAGTTGTGTTCGCCGCGCAAGGCCCGCGCGGCGGAAAGATCCATGCCATGCAGCGTGCGCCCGCTCTCGCGCTCTTCCAGCACGCCATCAACGGCGCAAACGCCTTCCCGCGGATGCTCCCGCACCGAGATGGGCACCCGCCGCGCCGCCTCCGGCACACCCTGCAATGCCTTGCGGCACCATGCATCATCCACCGAGACGACGGCCACGCCACCCTCGCCCATGTTGGCGAACAGCCGCGCCTTCACCGCCGCGTAGTTCTCCATGCTGCCGTGCCGGTCCAGGTGATCCGGCGTGATGTTCAGCAACACGCCCACGTCGGGCTTCAGCGATGGCGTCAGGTCTATCTGGTAGGAGCTGAACTCGATCACAAAGATGCGCCCGTGCACCGGCGGCGGCAGATCGAACACCGCCGTGCCGATGTTGCCGCCCACCGCCACGTCCAGCCCCGCCTGCCGCAGCACGTGGCCGATCAACGCCGTGGTGGTGGACTTGCCGTTGGTGCCGGTAATCGCCACCAGCCTTGCCCCCGTTCCGGCAATCTGTCGGCAGAAGATCTCCGTATCGCCGATGACCTCGACGCCCACCGCCTGCGCTTTCCTCACCGTCCAGTGCGGTTCGGGATGCGTCAGCGGCACGCCGGGGCTGAGCACCAGCGCCGCCAGCGAGGAGAAGTCCACCTCCCGCAGATCAACGAGCGGCACGCCCGTCTCCGCCGCCCGCTGTCGCCCGGCTTCCGAGTCGTCCCACGCCAGCACCTCAGCGCCCCCGGCCATCAGCGCCAGCGCGCACGAAAGCCCGGAGCGCCCCAGCCCGAACAGCGCCACACGCCGCCCGGCGAACGCATCCGCCACGAACGGCGCATCCTGGTTGTCTTCGGATTCTCTCATGCCACCACCATGCTTTGAAATGATTCAAGCATGGTTAACGAAAGGACAATGGCGCGAATGAGCCACTCAGCGCAGCTTCAGCGTCGCCAGGCCGATGAGCGCCAGCACCACGGCGATGATCCAGAATCGGATGACGATGGTCTCTTCCTTCCAGCCTTTCTGCTCGAAGTGATGATGCAGTGGCGCCATGCGAAACACCCGCCTGCCCGTCAGCTTGAAGGAGATCACCTGCACGATCACCGAGACCGCCTCCAGCACGAACAGCCCGCCGATGATGGCCAGCACCAGCTCGTGCTTCGCCGCCACCGCCAGCGCTCCCAGCGCCCCGCCCAGCGCCAGCGAGTCGGTATCG
>JALSGY010000309.1 GCA_026982515.1 Paracoccaceae bacterium | reverse complement strand
TCCAGGGCGGCACGGCCCACCTTGGCCCAGAACTCGATCTGGCCCTGCACCGTGCGGAATTCGGCTTTGGCGGCGGCGCGGGCCTCTTCCACCAGGGTTTCGTCGATGCGGACGGAAACGCTCATTTCAGTATCCTCGATCCATTTACCACAATTGTAGTCACGCTCGGAGATTTTGCAACCATGCGCCTGCCTCATCTCGCGGCCCGGATCATCGGGACACCGTTGCTGATCGCTCCGGAGAAGCTGGAAATCATCCTGGCCGTCCTAGGAGAGCGTATCGGCTGGCCGGAGAGCGGGCTGAAGCCACTGCCTTTCGAACCCGGCCACAAACGGCCATCGTCCCCGCAGCAAGGCGACATCGCCGTGATCCCGATCCACGGGACCCTGGTGCGCCGCGCACTGGGGCTGGAGGCGGCTTCGGGGCTCACCAGCTACCAGGAAATCGGCGAGCGGCTTGGGCAGGCGGTGGCGGACCCGGCGGTGGCCGGCATTGTGCTGGACATCGACAGCCCGGGCGGCGAGGCCGGCGGCGTGTTCGAACTGGCCGAGCGCATCCGCGCCGCCACGCATGACAAGCCCGTCTGGGCCGTGGCCAACGACCAGGCCTTCTCCGCCGCCTACGCCTTAGCGGCAGCAAGCGACGAGGTGTTCGTCACCCGCACCGGCGGCGTCGGCTCCATCGGCGTCATCGCCATGCACGCCGACCAGTCGCGAAAGGACGAGCAGGACGGCTACCGCTTCACCGCCATCTACGCAGGAAGCCACAAAAACGACTTCAGCCCCCACGCGCCGCTCTCGGATGATGCCCGCGCTGCGCTGCAGGCCGAGGTGGATCGCCTCTACGGCATCTTCACCGAGTCGGTGGCCCGGCACCGCGGGCTCACTGTCGAGGCGGTGCGGGATACCCAAGCGCGGCTCTACTTCGGCGGTGACGCGGTGGCTGCGGGGCTCGCCGACCGGGTCGGCACCCTGCGTGACGCCGTCGTGGCCATGCGCGCGGAACTCGTCACCCCGATCAATCCGACTCCCACCCAACACCAGGAGACACCGACCATGGAGCACCATGACCCTGATACCGCTGCTTGCGAGCCTATGGCAGCGGATCCGAAAGAACTGGCCCAGATGGAGATCGCCGCGGCGGTAGAGGCCGCTCGTAATGAGGCCCGGGCCATCGCCGATCTCTGCCTGCTCGCCGGCTGCCCGGAAAAGACGGCGGGCTTTCTCGCGCAGGGCATGAGCCAGGAGGCGGTGCGCGAGGCCCTGCTCGAGTACCGTGCTAAAGAGCCCGAGATCGCCAGTCACATCGACCCGCAGCGGCTGAGCCCTGCCGCGAGTCTCGAAGACAACCCGGTCGTGCAGGCCGCCCGCAAGCGCGCGGCCAAGGAGGTGTGAGATGCCCGTGATCACCGAAGGCATGAACCTCGGGGACCTGCTCAAGTACGAGGCCCCCAATCTCTATTCCCGCGACCAGGTCACCGTGGCTTCCGGCCAGAACCTCGCCCTGGGTGCGGTGGTGGGGCTCAATGCCGCCACCGGCAAGGTGAAGGCGCTGGACCCCGCAGCCACCGACGGCAGCCAGACCGCCGCAGGCATCTTACTGGAGCCGGTGGACGCCACCGCCGGTGACCATGATGACGGCATCCTGCTCGCCCGCCACGCCATCGTCGCCGATCACGCCCTCGTGTGGCCGGCCGGGATCACCAACGCCGAGAAGGCCGCCGCCATCGCGGAGCTGAAGGCCATCGGCATCCTCGTTCGCAAAGGAGTCTGACCATGGCCATGAACAATCCGTTCGAGTCGCCGGCCTTTTCGATGACGGCGCTGACCGCAGCCATCAACCTGCTGCCCAACAACTACGGCCGGCTGGAGCAGATGGGCCTGATGCCCGAGAAGCCGGTGCGCTTCCGCTCCATCGCGGTGGAGGAGAAGAACGGCGTACTGACCCTGCTGCCGACCCTGCCGGTGGGTGCCCCGGGTACCGTGGGCAAGCGCGGCAAGCGGGCCCTTCGCACCTTCACCATCCCGCACATCCCCCACGACGACGTGGTGCTGCCCGAGGAGGTCCAGGGCGTGCGCGCCTTCGGCTCCGAGTCCGAGGTGCAGACCCTCGCCCAGGTGATGGCCGAGCATCTGCAGACCATGCGCAACAAGCACGCCATCACCCTGGAGCATTTGCGCATGGGGGCGCTCAAGGGCGTGATCCTGGACGCCGACGGCTCCACGCTCTACGACCTGTACCAGGAGTTCGGCATCACCCCGAAGGTGGTCAACTTCAACCTGGGCAATGCCAACACCGACGTCAAGAAGAAGTGCCTCGCCATCAAGCGCCATCTGGAGGACAACCTCAAGGGCGAGCGCATGACCGGCATCCATTGCCTGGTCTCCGAGGAGTTCTTCGACGTGCTCACCTCGCACCCCAAGGTGGAGAAGGCCTACGAGCGCTGGCAGGACGGCGCGGCATTGCGCTCCGACATGCGCGCGGGCTTCACCTTCGCTGGCATCACCTTCGAGGAGTACCGCGGCCAGGCGGTGGACGCCGACGGCAATACCCGCCGCTTCATCGACGCAGGCGTTGGCCACTGCTTCCCGCTCGGCACGGTGGACACCTTCGCCACCTATTTCGCGCCGGCGGACTTCAACGAGACCGCCAACACCCTCGGCCGCCCGCTGTACGCCAAGCAGGAGCCGCGCAAGTTCGACCGGGGCACCGACCTGCACACCCAGAGCAATCCGCTGCCCATGTGCCACCGCCCTGGCGTATTGGTCAAGGTAACGGCGTGAGCAGTAAGCAGGGGCCCCGCGTAGCGGGGATGCGCACGTCCGCGAACGCCGTCGCCCGCCGCATCGTGGATCTCCAATTTGCCACCGAGCGGTGTGCGGCGGGCGGGGCGTAAGGCTGTGACCGTCGATCTCGAGTCGCTGTATGACGCTGCAACTGCCGCCGGCCTGCTCACCGAGGTGATCGTCGGCGGCGTGACCGTCATAGCCGAGTTCCGGGCACCGGACGAGCCCGTGCTCGACGGGCTCGCGCTCTCCACCGAGTACGCCATCCGATACCCGGCATCGCGCCTGCCGGCTCTCGCCGCCGGCGACACGGTGCAGATTGCTGGCCGCGCCTACCAGGTGCGCGAGGTCCACGCCCTCGGCGATGGAACCGAGCACCGGGCCACGCTGACCCGTCTCTGACACCTGACATGCCCAATTCCATCCGCGAGCAGATCCTGCAAGCGGCAGTGAGCCGTATTGCCGCGAATCTCGCGCCCCTGGGCGCCGAGGTGCACCGCTCGCCCACCGTGGCGCTGACCCGCGAGCAGGCGCCCGCGGTGGTCGTCTTCCCCGAGAGCGACGAGGTGATCGACCGGCCCAACGACCGGGTCGAGCGGGAGCTGGTGATCCGGGTGGTGGCGCTGGCCCGCGCGGTACCGCCGGCGGCGCCGGAGACCGAGGCCGACGCGCTGCTGGTCGCGGCCCACGCGGCGCTCATGGACGACCCGGGCCTGAACGGTCTCGCGATCGCAATGCTCGAGATCGATTGCGAGTGGGAGGTGGAGGACGCCGACGGCACGGTGGCCGCCATCCCCGCCCGCTACGCGATCCGCTATCGCACCCGTGCCCATGACCTCACCCAGAGAGGATAAGACCCATGAAGATCGAACTGCTGAAATCCCACACCCATGCGGGCAAGCGCTATCCGCCCGGGGAGCGCCTCGACCTCGATGAGGCTTCCGCCAAATGGCTGATCGACCTCAAGGTCGCCAAGGCGGCGACGTCCAATCCCATCAAGCAACCTTCGCGTAAAGGAGACTGACCATGGCCTATTTTTCCGGACAGGGGCGCGTCTACATCGGCGCCCGTGATGCCGCCGGCAACCCGCAGGGGCTGAGCTACGTGGGCAACGTGCCTGAGCTGAAGGTGTCGCTGTCGGTGGAAACCCTGGAGCACCAGGAGTCCACCAGCGGCCAGCGGCTCACCGACCTGCAGCTGATCAAGACCAAGAAGGGCGAGTTCTCCTGCACCCTGGAGGAGCTGGTGCCGGTCAATCTGGAGCTGGCCCTCTACGGCACCACCACCCAGGTGGCCGCGGGCACCGTCACCGGCGAGGCGCTGCCCAACCCGGTCACCCCGGGCAGTCTCTATCTGCTGGCGCAGCAGAATGTCTCCTCGGTGGTGGTGCGGGACTCGTCCGCCACGCCCCAGACGCTGCCGCCCACCCAGTACACGGTCAACGCCAAACACGGCTCCATCGTGATCAATGACGCCACCACCGGCGGTCCCTACACCGAGCCCTTCACGGTGGATTACGCCTACGGCACCGCCCAGAGCACCGCCATGTTCACCCAGCCGCTGCCCGAACGGTGGGTACGCTTCGAAGGGCTCAACACCGCCGACAGCAACCGCGAGGTGGTGATCGACCTCTACCGGGTCGCCATCAACCCGGCGAACGAACTCTCGGTGATCACCGACGAGCTGCTCAAGTTCGAGCTGTCCGGGCAGGTGCTCGCGGACACCCTGAAGCCCGCCGCCGGCGATCTCGGTCAGTTCGGTCGCATCGTGCTCCTGTGAGGGACGTCATGGAAGATTTGAACATCCTGGCGCCGGAGCCGGTCGTGATGGAGATCGCCGGCAGCCGGATCGAAATCACCCCGCTGCGCGTGGGCGAGTTCCCGGCCATGCTCCGGGCCATCCGGCCCTTTGCCGAGCAGCTGGCGGGCGAGCCGGACTGGCTCGCGCTGCTGGCCGAGCACGGCGAGGCGCTGCTCGACGCCCTGGCCCTGGCCTGCCGTCGCCCGCGCGAGTGGGTGGACGACCTGGACCTGGACGACGCCTTGCAACTGGCCGCCGCGGTCTTCGAGGTGAACGCCGATTTTTTCGTGGCCCGGGTGGCGCCCAACGTCACTCGCCTGTCCGAGAAGATCGGGGGGCGGCTGGATGGATCGAGTGCGTCCACCGGCTCGTCCGCGCCGGCCACCGCTACCCCGATGTCCTGAACTACACGCTGGCCCAGATGAACGCCTTTCTCGAGGCGGAAGCCCGGATCGAGCGCGAGCGGCTGGCAGCAATGCTCACCGTGACCAGCCACGGCGCCCAGGGCGACAAGGCTGCCATCGAGCGGCTTCACCGGGAACTGCGCCGTGAGGATTAGCCTGACCGCCGAGGGCCTGCTCGACCGGCGCCGTTTCAACGCCTGGCGCTCGCAGACACAGCAAGCCATGCGCCAGGCTACCGTCCGGGCCATGCGCACCGTGGGCCGGGAGATGGCAGAGGATGT
Source organism: Paracoccaceae bacterium (assembly GCA_026982515.1). GTDB lineage: Bacteria > Pseudomonadota > Alphaproteobacteria > Rhodobacterales > Rhodobacteraceae > S012-89. The sequence continues at coordinate 10,376 of JALSGY010000309.1, read as the reverse complement.
GCGCCGCGACATGCGCCGTACCTTCAACGTGCGCAAGGCAGCCTTCCTCAAGTCCATGCGCGCTAGGGTGTATCGGAACCGGCGGGAGCGCTTTGCGGGCTCCATCCCTGGAGCCCGCCCCTTCGGGGCCAGCCTGTCGGCTGTCAAAAATCGCTCCCGGCGATTTTTTCCGGCCCTCTACGTCGGATCGAGGATCCCCTGGCTCGGCATCCACGAGAAAGGCGGCGCCATCGGCGGGCGCATGCTGATCCCGCTGTTGCCGCGCCACCAGCGCATCGGCCGCAAGGCCTTCTTGCGCGTGATCGACAGCTTGATGCGCTCGGGCAACGCCTTTTTCATCGAGCGAAACGGCAGAGCCATCCTGATGGCGGAGAACCTCCGCGAGAACGACCGGGCGCTCGCGCGCTTCAAGCGCGGCGAGCGGCTGCGCACGGGGCAGAAACGCCTGCGTCGCGGGCAGGAGATCCCCGTTGCTTTGCTGGTTGATTCGGTGCGCCTGCGCAAACGGTTCGACCTGGAATCCGCCGTTCGGCGCAAGCTCCCGCGGCTTGCTTTGGCTATTCAGAAGGAATTTCGAAACTAGCCCTAGAGGTCAGGAGCTTCGCCTGATTCATCAAAGAGCGCTTCATCGCGGGTACGGCTCTTGTCCCTCTGGAGATCAATATTGCTACCCGCAAGTGGTGATTGACGGATGAAATCGCCAAGCGAGGCCCTGTCGTCGGCCCTCGATGTCTCGTTACCGCGCTTTTTGTCTTCCGTCATTGGTCCATTCCGTTGGTTGTTGCCACATGTTCTCATTTTGCCCTGACTCAATAAGCGGCTGAAGTCCTATGGCACGCAACCGCGCACAGATCCTCATTACCGCCGTCGACGAGACGCGCCGGGCCTTCCGGTCCATCGAGGGGAGTCTCTCGCGCCTGCGCGACCAAGCCAGCCGCGTCGGGGACACGCTCCGCAACATTGGCGGCGCCATCGGCGTGGGGCTGGGCCTTCGGGAACTGGCCGAGGCCGCCGACCAGTATAAGGGCCTGCAGGCCCGGTTGCAGCTTGCGGTCACCTCGCAGGAGGCGTTCAACCGGGCCGACCGCGAGCTGTTCGACATCGCCCAGCGCAACCGGGCGCCGCTTTCCGAGACGGTCACGCTCTACGCCAAGCTCGCGCCTTCCATCCGGGCGCTCGGGCGCGATCAGCGCGATGCCCTGGCGGTCACCGAGGCCATCAGCCAGTCGGTGGCGCTGTCCGGCGCCTCGGCGGAGGCCGCCAGCGGCGCGCTACTCCAGTTTGGCCAGGCGCTGGCCGCCGGACAGCTGCGCGGCGACGAGTTCAACTCGGTCATCGAGCAGACGCCCCGACTGGCCCAGGCCATCGCCGACGGGCTTGGCGTGCCTCTGGGCTCGCTGCGGGCACTGGCCCAGCAGGGCAAGCTGACGAGCAAGGTGGTGCTCGATGCGTTGCTCGGACAGAAAGAACGGCTGGCGCAGGAATACGCCGCGCTGCCCGACACCGTCTCCGGGGCGCTCACCCGGCTCCGAAACGCTTTCCTGCGCGCCTTCGGCGAACGGGATGCCGGCACCGGGTTTACCGCAGGACTCGCCAAAGCGATCCAGTTCCTCGCCGCCCACATCGACTTGCTGATCCAGCTGGTCGGCACCGCACTGGTCGCGGCCTTCGGGCGCATGGCGGCCTCCATGGTCGCCAGTGTGGCCGCTTCCCGTGCCGAGGCGGCTGCGCGGCTGAACAACCTGCGCCTGATTCAAGCCGAGTCAACCGCCCGGCTGCGTTCGGCCCGGGCAGCACTGGCGCAGGCCGCAGCCCAGGGCAAGGCGACCGCGGCCTTGCGCGCGGACGTGGCCAAGGCGGCGCAGGAAGCGGTCAATGCACAGCGGGCATTCGCCGAGGCGGCGCGAGGCACTACCTTGCTGGCCCGTGCCGGCGGCTTGTTGCGCGGCGCGCTGGCGGTGCTCGGCGGCCCCATCGGTCTCATTGTCACCGGCCTGGGGCTGTTGGCCACTGCCGCCTTCTCGGCCCGGGACAAGGTGGTGGCGTTCGGCGGCAAGACCGCCACCATCGGGCAGATCGTCTCGGCCGCATGGGAACTCGTCACCGAGAAGATCGGGGCCTTTGTCGATGCCTTGATCGGTCTCGTAGGGATCAACGACAAGACCTGGGCGAGCCTGCGCGAGACGGTGATCGACGGCGTCGCTGCCATCGGCCGTGCGGTACGCTCGTTCGTCAACGGCATCATCGGGGCCTTCAACGCCGTGGGCAAGGTGGTGGGGATCACTGCCGCCTTCCTCGTGCGCCGCTTCAAGCGGGCTTTGTCCGACATCGCTGCTCTGGCACGAGCCCTGGGTCGAGACATATTGGCGATATTCAAGGGCGACTTTTCGTTCCGGCATCTCAAAGCCACGCTACGCAGAGGTATGGAGGAGATGCGTGGCTTCGGCAAGGCTTTGGGCGATGCGATCAAGGAGTCGCTGGGACGCGACTACGTGGGCGAGACCGCCCGGGCGATCGCCGCGCGTATCCGCAGTGAGCAAAAACGGCAGCGGCTTTTCGCCCGACCACAGGCGAACGGATCCCGCTCGACCGAGGATAACGCCGCCCGTCTCAAGCTCGCCCAGGCGCAAAGTGATGCCGAACTGCGCATCCTCAAGGAAGGGCTGGCGCAGACCTCCAGGGCGTTCGACCGGGCGCTGGACGATCGCCTGGTCTCCATTAGTGACTACTACGCCGCGAAGACGGCCATCGAGCAGCGGGAAATCGACGCCGAGATCGCCCGCAAGCGGCAGGCGCTGGCCGCACAGCGGCGCATCCTGAGAGAAGCCGGTGACGAGAAGGCCCGGCTCGACGCCAAGGCGAGCATCATCAAGATCGAGGCGGACCTGATTGCGCTCAACAACCGCCGTCGCGAGGTCGAGGTGGCCAATGCCCGCAAGGCGGCGGCTGCCGAGCGGGAACTCAACGATGCGCTGGCCCAGGCCCGCGACGAACTGGCCCGCCTCACAGGCACCGGGACCGACGCCCAGCGCCGTGAGGCCATCGCCCGCGGCTATCGCGATCTGCGCGCCCGGCTGCTGGCGGAGAACGACACGGCCGGCGTTTCGCTGATCGACCGGCTGATCGACGTCAAGGCAGCACAAGCCAACCTCGACGCCTTGGAGTCAAAATGGCGCCTGACCGCCGAGCGGATGCGCAACGCCCAGGAGGCGATCCGCATCCAGCAGCAGGCGGGGCTGCTGACCGAGGCCCAGGCGCGCGAACAGATCGTCCGTCTCCAGCACCAATCCGCCACCGAGATGGAGAAGCTGTTGCCGCTCATGGAACAGGCGGCCCGGGCCATCGGCCCCGAGGCGGTCGCCCGGGTGCAGGCGTGGAAAAACGAGCTGGCCAGGACCCGGCTGGTGGTCGATGAGGTGGCGGTTCGGGTCAAGGGTCAGGTACAGGACGCCTTCGCCACGATGTTCGAGAGAATCGGCTCCGGCGCCAAGTCGGCCAAGGAGGCGTTTCGGGACTTCGCCCGATCGGTCATCGCCTCGATCAACCGCATCGCCGCGCAGAAACTGGCCCAATCGCTGTTCGGCGGTATCAGCGGGGGCATCGGCGGTTTCGTCGGCACCTTGTTCAAGGGCTTCGCGGCCGGCGGCTATGTCACCGGCCCCGGCACGTCCACGTCGGACTCCATCCCGGCGCGGCTCTCCGCTGGCGAGTACGTGATCAATGCCGCTTCGGTCAAGAAGGTGGGCGTGGCCTTTCTGGACGCGATCAACGGCGGGGCCTTCGCACCGCGCTGGCGGGGCCCGAACCTGGCCCTCGCCGCTGGCGGGCTGGTGCCCGATGCGCGGCCGGCCGACGCGGCCCAGGGTCAGGGCGTGCGCATCGTCAACGTCATCGATCCGGCCATGGCCGAGGATTATCTCAACTCGTCGGCTGGAGAGAAGACCATCCTCAACATCCTGCAGCGCAACGCAGGCGCAGTCAGACAGGTATTGGCCTGATGGCGTTCGAGATCGGCACGGCCACCGACTACCGGGACCTGCTGGACCGCTTCCATGCCTTCATCACCACGCATCCGGATCTGGTGGCCGCGAACCAGCAGTGGCAGGCGCTTCGCTGGACCACGGACGCCCAGAACAAGGAACTGATCCTGAAGGCGCCGGGGCTGGCGGGCACGGAGGAGATCTACTACGGCATCCGCACCTCAGAATCCGCCACGAGCGGCTACTACCTGTGGGACTTGGGCGGCTTCATCGGCTACAACGCCGCCAACACCTTCGGCGGTCAGCCCGGCGCTATCTCCGGCTGGCTGCCCAAGATGAGCCTCTGGAACGCGGCCATCCCCTACTGGTTCGTGGCCAACGGCCGGCGCGCCGTGGTGGTGGCCAAGATCTCCACCGTCTACCAGGCGGCGCATCTGGGCTTCATCCTGCCTTACGCCACGCCGGGACAATACCCGTACCCATTGCTCATCGGCGGTTCCATGACCGGCCAGCGGGGACGCAACTACAGCCTGATCTCGCCCAACCACCGGCATTTCACCGACCCGGGCGAGGACAACCAGAACAGCGCCAACACCGCCTGTATGCTGCGCGGGCCGAGCGGCGCCTGGTTGCCGTTCCAGAATCGGTATTTCAACCCCTATGAATACCGCTACAACGGCCGCCGTCCGGTATGGCCGGGCATCTATGACCGCCTGTCATCCTTGCGCGAAGCGCCCGACGGCACCTATGTCCTGACGCCCATCGTACTGGTCCAGTACAACAGCGCCTCCGACCACGACCTGTTCGGCGAGATCGAGGGCTGCTACCACATCTCCGGTTTCAGCAACGCCTCGGAGAACCTGATCAACATCAGCGGCGTGGACCATCTGGTGGTGCAGAACGTCCACCGCACCGGCGTGGGTGACTATTGGGCGCTCAAGCTGGAGTAGACCATGGCCTATCAGACCGGAACCGCCACCACGCCGGATCAATTGCTCGACGCATTGCGTGTCTTTGCCGTGGCCAACGGCTGGACGGAACTGCGCTGGTCGCCCTCGGGGGCGGGACAGCAACTCTCGCTGTCCAAGGGCTCCCTCTACGTGCATCTCAAGAGCGCGATCAACGAGCGGTTGCGCTCGGGGTATTCCAATGTGACCGGCATCTTCCTGACTGCCTCCACGGCCTGGGACAGCGCGCAGCCCTGGAACAACCAGCCCGGTACCATCCGAGACACCTCGAACCGGATCGAGGCCTGCGGCCTGTACGAGGTGAGCGCCGCCAACACCTATCATCTTTTCGCGCTCACGGCGCCGGAGATGATCCTGCTGGTCGCGGAAGTCTCCCCCGGCGTCTATCACCACCTCGCCTTCGGGGAGTTGGCCAAGTTCGGTGCCTACGCGGGCGGCCTGTTCGTGTCCGGGGCCTACGGCTCGGACGGCTACACCTATACCTACAGCGGCTACACCGACTACGTGTTCGGGTACAACCTCGACCGGCATGCGGGACTGCCGTTCAACGACTACAAGTATTACGGCATGAACTACCTCAAGGCCACGGTGGACGGCTTCGACGGCTGGTTCTCGGTCTGCTCCAACTCGCCTAAGACCGGCAAACGGGCGCGCGCGCTGTTCGAGGCGGGATCCAACTCCAACGCCAGCCTGGGACGGATGTGGTTTTCCCGCGTGCCCAACACGCTGAACGGCGTCGCGCCCATGGTGCCGTTCTACCTGTTCGTGGAACGCCCGGACGGCTTTTTCTCGCCCTTTGGCTACACCCCCCACTTGCGTTATCTCAACATCACCCATTACGCGCCGGCGGAAACCTTCCAGCTGGGGGCCGAGCAGTGGATGGCCTTTCCGGCGCACTCGAAGAACGGCAAGTCGGGCGTGCACGGCTACGCGGTCAGGAAGGTGCTGTAGGCCATGGCGGTGCTGCCTGGAACCATCCTGCCCGGATCGAGCCGGCAGGAGCCGCCATCCTGGCCGCGTTCACCGGAGATATCGGAACGGCAGCGCGTCACCTGGCCGTTCGACGCGCGCCAGACGAGCGGCCATATCCCCGGCGGGAAACAGGACACCCAGCCGGTCGTTGAGATTGCGGTCTCCAAGGTGGGCGGCGCTTTCCCGGCCTTTGGCGGGGATTGGTATGACCGCATCCATGTCATCCCCTCGACCATCGATCTCGGTAATCTCGTCAGCCCGGTCGAGCGGGTGTTGGAGGTCTGGAACGCCCGCTTCTCATCCGCGACGCTGACGGGCATCGACGCCACCGGCGACGACGGCCTGCTGCTCTCGGGCCAGCCCGCGCCGCCCCTCGGGTTCGGGCCGCTGCAGTCCCGGCTCTACACCTTTGCCGCCAGCACGCGCGGGGCGCCGGTAATCGACGCAACCTATACCTTCCGTTTCGCTGACGGCACCGCAGCGCTGCTCGTCGTGACCGGCCGGCGCGTGGTGGTGTTCGGCATGCGCCCGGACTGGTCGGAGGGCGTCACCGAGCGGCTGGCATGGCTGACCGAGGTACTGGAGGCCCATGACGGCACCGAGCAACGGGTGCGGCTGCGCCGCATGCCGCGCAGGTCCTTCGAGTACGCCTTCCTCATCGAGGGAAGGGCGACCCGCCTGCTCGAGCACCTGCTGTTCGGCTGGGGCGCGCGCGTTTACTGTCTGCCGGTGTGGAGCGACGTCACCGTCCTGGCCTCCGGCCTGCCCGCGGGCGCCACCAGCATCACCGTGCAGGACGCCGCCAACGCCGACTATCACGCGGGCGGGCTCGTGGTGCTCTGGCTGTCCGATATCCGGCACGAGGCGGTGGAGATCCTCGACGTCTCGGGCGACGTGTTGACGCTCAAGCTGCCGCTGGGCAGCGCGTGGCCCGCCGGCACGCGGGTCTATCCCGCGCGGCTCGTCCGCCTCGAAGGCGAAGTGAAGGTGGATCGACCCACCGACACCCTGGGCCGGGGCCGCTGCCGCTTTCAGGTGGAGGACCTGACCGCGCCGCCGGCGGTGGACTTTGGTCCCGCCTATCAAGGCTACCGCGTGTTCGACTGGCCGCCCAACCGCGCGTTGGATCCGGAGGACACCTGGGCCCGGAAACTGGCGGTCATCGACAACCGAACCGGGCTGCCGGTGTTCGATGACGAGTCGGGCAAACCGAAGATCGGGCGCAGGCTCGAGTGGCTGCTGACCGACAGGCCGCAGGTCACGGCCTTCCGCGGCTGGCTCTCGGCCCGGGCCGGCCGCGCCAACCCCTGCTGGCTGCCCACCTTCGAGTCCGATATCCATGTCACCCGCACCGTGGCAGCCACCGATGCGGGGTTGGTGGTGGAAAACACCGGCTACGCCCGCCTCATTAATGCCGACCCCATCCGGCGCGATCTCGCGATCGTCACCACATCGGGCACCTTCTACCGGCGCGTCACGGGGGCCAACGAGATCTCGGAGGACGAGGAGCTGATCTCGCTGGACACCGCGCTGGGTGTGACGCTCGAGCCCTCGCAGTTTCTCCGCGTCAGCTGGCTGGAACTCTCGAGGCTCGACCAGGACGCGGTGGAGATCCACTGGGAGACCGACCGCATTGCCCGGGTGTTGCTGGCTACCAGGACCTTGCCCTCATGACCTATCTGACCCGAGAAACGTCGCCCTACGACGGGCAGCCTGAGGAACTCTACCGCTTCGTTCAGGGGACGAGTCGCTGGCTCTATACCTCAGCCCAGGCGCCGGTGGACTACCTCTCGGAAACCTACCGGCCCGCCGCCATCGAGCGCGGCAGCCTGGAACAGGCCACCGAGCTTTCCCGGGGAAGTCTCGAGGTGCGGATTCCACGGGACCTGCCGCTGGCCCAGCTGTTCATCGCGGCGCCGCCGGAAGGGGTGGTCAGCATCACCCTCTACCGGCGCCATGTGGGGGACAGCGAGTTCATCACCTATTGGAAGGGGCGGGTCACAGGCAGCAGGCTGTCCGGCTCCACCATGGCCCTGCAATGCGAGCCCATCGCCACCAGCCTGAAGCGGCCGGGCTTGCGGGCGCGCTACCAATTGCTCTGCCGCCACGTCCTCTACGACAGCGGCTGCGGCGCGCTGCGCGACAGCTTTCGGTTGGATGGCAGCGTGTCCGCCGTCACCGGCGCATCCGTACAGGTGGCCGCTGCGGCCGGCAAGCCGGATGGCTACTTCGTCGGCGGGATACTCGCCACCGCCCAGGGTGGCCGGATGATCGTGGCGCACGTCGGCATCGACCTCACCCTGGCCGCGCCACTACCGGCCCTGACGACGGGCGACCCGGTCCGGCTCTACGCCGGGTGCGATCACACCACCAACCACTGCAACAACCGCTTCAACAATCTCGACAACTTCGGTGGATTTCCCTTCATCCCCGTGAAAAACCCCTTCTCGGGGGACGCCATCGTGTGAGGACAGGATCGTGTGGAATTTCATCATCACCTGGGTCATCACTACCGTTCTCTCGGCCTTGCTCGCGCCCAGACCCAAGGTGCAGGACGCGAAACCCGGCCAGATCGGCAACCAGGAGGTTCCCATCGCCTCCCAGGATGCCCCCATCCCGGTGCTGTTCGGCACGCGGGTGATCGCGGGGCCCAACGTGGTCTGGTACGGCGATATCCAGGTGCGGCCGATCCGCAAATCCTCCGGAGGTAAAAAGGGATGACGGTGATGGCGCGGCTGGAGCACGCCCGGGCCCTGGGCTACTGCGCCAGGGGGATGCGGCGCTGGTTCGAAGGACGCAGCCACACCTGGGCGGAGTTCGTGGAGCGCGGCGTGCCGGCGGACTGGTTGCGTGCCACCGGTGACGCCATGGCGATCCGGGTGGCCAATCTTGCCGAGCGCGAGGCGGAGGAATCTTCGTGAGCGGTGGCGGCAAGGGCAGCCGGGAATACACGGTCGGCTACTGGTATGGGCTCGGGGCGCACCTCGCTCTCTGCCACGGCCCAGTGGACGCGATTACCGAGATACGCGTAGGCGAGCGCGTGGCCTGGTCGGGCAACATCACCACCAGCCAGACGATCGCCATCGACAACCCCAATCTATTCGGCGGAGAGGAACGCGAGGGTGGCGTCCAGGGCCAGGTGGACATCATGATGGGCGAACCGGCCCAGGGTCGGAACGCCTATCTCCAGCAGCAGCTCGGGCCCGACATCCCGGCCTTCCGCGGCATCCTGTCGCTGGTACTGCGCCGGGTGTGGGTGGCTGCCATGAACCCTTACATCAAGCCCTGGTCGGTGCGGGCCAGGCGCGTGCCGCGCCAGTGGTATCCGGCAAAGGCCGAGATCTCGGGGGACGCCAACCCGGCCCACATCATCCGCGAGTGCCTCACGAACGACCAGTGGGGCATGGGGTATCCGGAAAGCGACATCGACGAGGCCAGCTTTCGGGCCGCCGCCGATACGCTGCACGCGGAAGGTTTTGGCCTGTCGCTGCTCTGGAGCCGGGAGGAGTCCATCGAGCGGTTCGTGCTGTCGGTGCTCGAACACGTGGACGGGCTGCTTTATGTCCATCCCCGGACGGGGCTCTTCACCCTGAAGCTCGCCCGGGACGACTACGATCCGGCCACGCTGCCGGTCTTTGGTCCCTCGAACATCCTGAAGATGGAGGAGTTCACGCGACCTTCCTGGGGCGAGATCACCAACCAGGTGACCGTCGTCTACCGGGACGGCGACACCGACAAGGACACCTCCGTCACCGTGCAGGACCTCGCCGCGGTGCAGCTGAACGGCGGGGTGGTGGCCACCACCGTGAACTATCCGGGCATCAGCCGCGCAGACCTGGCCAACAAGGTCGCCATGCGGGAACTGCGGCAACTCTCCACGCCGCTGGCCAAGTGCACCTTCGTCGCCAACCGCGCGGCCGCGAACCTCAGCATCGGCGACGTGATCAAGCTCTCCTGGCCGCCCTACGGCATCGATGCCATGCCCATGCGGGTGGTGCGCATCAGCTACGGGGAACTGGCCCGTGGGGCCGTGCGGGTCGAGTGCGTGCAGGACATCTTCGGCCTGCCGCAGTCGGTCTACTCCGCGCCCCCGCCGTCGGGCTGGACGGAACCCACCAGCCTGCCGGCGCCGTGTCCGCAGCAGGCGCTGTTCGAGGTGCCTTACTGGCTGGTGGTCAAGGACTTCACCGGCGAGTCCCAGAGCCTGCTCTCCGACATCGACGACCTGGATGGGCTGGTGGCCACGCTGGGCGCCCGCCCCTCATCCGATGCCTTCGGCTACAAAGCCTTGGCCCGGGTCTCGGGTGCGTTCGAGGACAAAGGATTCGGGATCTTCGCGCCCACGGCGACGCTCGTCGACGCATTGGCGCAGTCGGCGGCCCAGGCGACGGTGAGTTTCACCGCCGGCATCGGCATCGAAGACGTCACTCCTGGCGGGCTTGCGCTGATCAACGGC